>JAHZFC010000146.1 GCA_019421525.1 Clostridiales bacterium | reverse complement strand
AAAACAGATTTCACTTTTTTCGCGCCTGCGGGCGCGAACTCTGCGAGGCTTTTTCCGCCGGGCAGAGGGACAGGGCCCCTTTCATAAAGGCAGAAAACGGCGCATATACTCCCACAAGACGCCAAGAGCGGGGAGTTGTTGCCAGAGTGAAAGGGAACATAGAGGAGCGGGCCTGCCAAATGGCCCAGTACATCATCGAAAACCGGGCCACCGTCCGGTCTGCCGCCCAAAAGTTCGGCATCTCCAAGTCCACGGTCCACAAGGACCTGTCCGAGCGCCTGCCCACCTTCAACCGGCCATTGTATGAGCAGGTGAAGGCAGTGCTGGAGGAGAACAAAGCACAGCGGCATATCCGGGGAGGGATGGCCACCAGGGAAAAATATTTACACCGGCATTGACGAGCCCCAGCGGGCCAAGGCAGACCCCATTATATTTCTGTTGATTTCTGTCGATCATGGGAATATAATGGGGTCGTTTGCGATATCGGGCCAAGAGGCCCGGAAGGCCGCCCAACGGCGGCGGAATGGAGCCCGTGATGAAACGTGTGAAAAAATTCTTCCAGGCAGAGCCGGTGTTCTGCGTCTCATTGCTGCTGGCGGCGCTGTCCGCGCTGGCGGTCCGCCCCGACCGGGGCTATTTGGCCTATCCGGACTACCGGACCATCGCGCTGCTGTTCTGCCTGATGATCATCGTGGCGGGAGCCCAGGCCCTGGGGCTGTTCTCCCGGCTGGGGCAGTTCCTGCTGAAGGGGGCCAGCGGGACCAGGACGCTGTCCGCCGTGATGGTCCTGCTGTGCTTTTTCAGCAGCATGGTCATCACCAACGACGTGGCCCTCATCACCTTCGTCCCCTTCACCCTGCTGGTGTTCCGGATGGGCGGTCGGATGGACCGGGTGCTGAAGCTGGTGGTGCTGGAGACCATCGCGGCCAACCTGGGCAGCATGGCCACCCCCATCGGCAACCCCCAGAACCTGTACCTGTATTCTGTCTCCGGCCTGACCGTGGGGGAGTTTGCCTGGGCGGTGCTCCCCTATGCGGGGGCGGCCCTGGTCCTGCTGCTGGCGGCCACCCTCACGGAGAGGGACGAGCCCCTTCAGGCGGCGCCTGCATCGGAGAGGCAGGAGAGACTGGACGGGAAAGCGATGGGGCGGGCCGCCCTGCTGGCCCTGCTGCTGCTGTTGTGCCTGCTGGTGGTGTTCCGGGTGCTCCCCTACCAGCCGGTGCTGGTGTGCGTGGCGGTGGCGGTGCTGCTGGTGGACCGGAGGCTGTACCGGTCTGTGGACTACTTTTTGCTGCTGACCTTCTTGTGCTTTTTCATCTTTATCGGGAACGTGAAGCGCATCCCGGAGGTCAGCGCCATTCTGACCCAGGTGGTCCAGGGGCACGAGCTGCTGGCCGGCATCCTGGCCAGCCAGGTCATCAGCAATGTGCCGGCGGCCATCCTCCTGTCCGGCTTCTCCAGCGACTTTTCCGCCCTGCTCACCGGGGTCGACCTGGGCGGGCTGGGGACGCTGATCGCGTCGCTGGCCAGCCTCATCTCCTTCAAGTTCTTTGCCCGGGAGTGCCCGGAACAAAAGGGGAGGTTTTTGAAGGTGTTCACCCTGTGGAACCTTCTGTTCCTGGCAGTGCTGACGGTGATGGCGCTCCTGCTGGGGTAGTGGGAGGGGTGGAAACTCCCGCGGTGCGGTCAAACAGGTGATACGAGAAAGGCCCGGGGCAGCGCCCCGGGCCTTTGTCATGTCAGGATAAACTGGTCAAAGAGATGCTCATACTCCAAAAAGCGGCGGCAAAAGGGGTCGGGGAGCATGGGAAGGTCCCCCTGGAGCAGCAGTTTTTTGAATTGAGGATAGGGGACCAGCTTCCAGTCCACCGTCTCCCCCTCCTGGAGCGTGACGGACAGCCCCTCCTCCCGGATCCGGAGCCCGTAGAAGTGATAGAGGGCGGAGGAGTTGTCCCAGGCGTGGGTGAGGATGGGGGAGAGGGCAGACGGGCGGGCCCGGATGCCCACCTCCTCCGCCAGCTCCCGGACGGCGCCCGCCAGCGGGGTCTCCCCCTTGAGCACCGAGCCGCCGGTGATCTCCCACCGAAGGCCCCAGGGCTTGTCCGGGTGGCGCCGGGTGATGAGGACGCTGCCCCGGTCAGTAACAGTGAGCACCATCACCACCCGGTGGTACACCCCCTCCGGGATGGCGGAGCCCCGGACCAGGTCTACCCCCAGCGGGTTTCCCTCCCGGTCCACCCCGTCCCACAGTTCCGGGCCGGCGGCCGTGGGTCGCTCCGCCACCGGGTAGGGATTCCGGTCGTTGAAGTGCCACCACTCGTTGTAGTAGGGGACGAAGCCGGCGGCCACCATAGCCGCCTCCAGGGTGCGGGCGTTGGCGGCGGCCTGGGGGGCGTACTTGTCGTAGTCCCGGTCGGGGCAGGCGGCGAAGTCGTCGAAGGCGGTGGGCATGGGCAGGTCCTCTCCGGCGGCGGTGACCAGGGTCACGTCCACGGCGCTGCCCCGGTTGTGCTTGGAGCTGCCTCCGTGGGTGGGGTCGGCCACATAGTCGTCGTTGGGGCACACCTGCCACATCCTGAACTGGGCGGACAGGGGCCGCCAGGCGTCCCATATTTTCAGGGAATAGCCCTGGGCCAGCAGCAGCTCCTGGGCCTGGGCCAGCCGGAGGGCGGTGCCCCGGCGGAGCATCGGCTCGTGAAAGTCATACACCGCCTGGCCCATGAAGTTGTCTGTCCCGGCGTATTTCAGGTCCACATACACGGTGGGGGCATAGTCGGCCACCGGCACCAGCCGGGAGGGGTCCAATGTTGTTTCGTCCAAGAAGATCACCTCATGCTCAGGTCATTGACGGGGGGAAACAGGCTCACAGGGCGCACACCACGGCGGCGCACAGCAGGGCAAAGACGATAAAGATGCCCAGCCCCTCGAGAAAGGCGCTCAATAGCAGCGCTCCAACAGTCACAGCCAGCCCTATCATGGCCAGCTCGAACCTGCGCTGGATGGGAGGCTGGTCCTTGCCTTGGGAGCGGCGGGCGGCCAGTTTACACCCCACCGCCCCGCACAGCAGGGAGAGGGAGAGGAGTGCGCCCAGGCCGTTTCCCCACAGGGACAGTGCAAAGGCGATGACAGCCACCACAGCGGCGGACAACATACGGTTGAGCTTATGCTCCATAAAGAAACCCTCCCTATGTAAAATATGCAGAAAAGGTGGTTTAGGGGAGACGGACTGCCCTCACCGCTCCAGGCAGGCGGCCTTGCGGTACTGGAGGGCCTCGGCCAGGTGGGGCACCTGGATGTCCGCCGACCCCTCCAGGTCGGCCACCGTCCGGGCCACCCGGAGGATGCGGTCATAGCTGCGGGCGGTGAGGCCCAGCTTCTCATAGGCCCCCCGCATCAGCTGCTGGCAGCCCTCGTCCAGCCGGCAGTACCGTGCCAGCTCCGCCGGGCCCATGTGGGCGTTGCAGGCGGGGCCGTCGGGACCGAAGCGGGCGGTCTGGACGGCCCGGGCCGCGTCCACCCGCTTTTTGATGTCCGCCGAGGACTCCGCCGGGGCGCCCCTGCCGGACAGCTCCTCATAGTCCAGGCTGGGCACGTCCACACAGATGTCGATGCGGTCCAGCAGGGGGCCGGACAGCCGGGACAGGTACTGCTGCACCTTCTGGGGGGTGCAGGTGCACCGGCCGGAGGGGTGGCCGTACCAGCCGCACTTGCAGGGGTTCATGGCGCACACCAGCATGAACCGGCTGGGGTAGGACACGGTGCCCGAGGTGCGGGTGATCTGGACCTGGCCGTCCTCCAGCGGCTGGCGGAGCACCTCCAGCACGTCGGAGTGGAACTCGGGCAGCTCGTCCAGAAACAGCACCCCGTTGTGGGCCAGGGAGATCTCCCCGGGGCGCAGCCCGGTGCCCCCGCCGGCCATGCCGATGGCGGAGATGGTGTGGTGAGGGGCGCGGAAGGGGCGGCGGGTGACCATGGGCTCGTCCTTGGAGGTCATCCCCATGACGGAGTAGATCTCGGTGCAGGCCAGGGCCTCCTGGCGGGTCAGATCGGGGAGGATGGAGGGCAGGCGGCGGGCCAGCATGGACTTGCCCGCCCCGGGGGAGCCGGCCATGAGGATGTGGTGGCCTCCGGCGGCGGCCACCTCCAGGGCACGCTTGACCTGCTCCTGGCCCTTGACCTCGGCAAAGTCAGGGCCGGTGTGGGCGCTCTGCCCCGGCGTCCAGGCCGGGGCGGGGGAGAGCTGGGCGTCACCTGACAGATGGGCGGCCAGCTCGGCCACGTCGCGCACCGGGTAGACGGTGAGCCCGTCGGCCAGGGTGGCCTCGGGGGCGTTGTCGGCGGGGACATACAGGGCCTCCACCCCCATGCGCCGGGCGCACAGCGCCATGGGCAGCACCCCGGCCACCGCCCGCAGCTGCCCGGTGAGGGACAGCTCCCCCAGGAAGGCCGCTCCCCGCAGCCGCCTCTGGGGCAGCTGGCCCGCGGCGGCCAGGATGCCTACCAGGATGGGCAGGTCGTAGACGGTGCCGTTCTTCTTCCGGTCGGCGGGAGCCAGGTTGACGGTGATGCGGGACACGGGGAAGTCGAACCCGCTGGCCCGGACGGCGGAGCGCACCCGCTCCCGGGCCTCCTTCACCGCCGCGTCAGGCAGGCCCACCACGTCGAAGGCGGGCAGGCCGGAGGACAGGGAGCACTCCACATCCACCCCGTAGCCCTGCACCCCCTGGAGCCCCAGGGACAGCACGGTACACACCATGGCGGCACACCTCTTTCCGTAAAAATAGGGATAATTTTATCTATTATATCACATCTCATGGCGGGCGGGCAACGGGGAAGACAAAAAATGACAGCTCCCGGCAGACCGGCGGTAAATGGGGCAAAAGTTCCATAAGAATGGAATTGCAAACCGGCGGAAAACATGATACACTATATCTGTATATGGAACAAAAGAGGCTGGGAGCTCCTTCCAGCCCATAAGGAGGAGAACAAAATGGCACGCAAGTTCAAGACTATGGACGGCAACACCGCCGCCGCGCACGTGTCCTACGCCTTCACAGAGGTGGCCGGCATCTATCCCATCACGCCGTCCAGCCCCATGGCGGACAACGTGGACCAGTGGTCCGCCGCCGGCCGGAAGAATATCTTCGGCCAGACGGTCAAGGTGATCGAGATGCAGTCCGAAGCCGGCGCCGCCGGCACCGTCCACGGCTCTCTGGCCGCGGGCGCGCTGACCACCACCTATACCGCCTCCCAGGGCCTGCTGCTGATGATCCCCAATATGT
>JAHZFC010000145.1 GCA_019421525.1 Clostridiales bacterium | reverse complement strand
GGCGCCGTTGCGCACGAAGGAGTCGGCCCCGGTGTAGTGGGGGATGCCGGCGGCGGCCAGGTCCTCATAGATGGCCAGCTCGGCGGCCATGATGATATTGTCTGTGGGGGTGAAGATGGCGTCCACCCCGGCGGCGATGAGGGCGGAGGCGGCGGCCACCACCTCGTCGTTGGTGTTGGCGGTCTGCTCGGTGTAGGCGATGCCCTTCTCGTCCAGGTAGGCCTTGGCCTCTTCGATGGGGGTGGCGGAGTTGGGCTCAGACAGGGAGTAGAGCAGGCCAACGGTCTCCACGTTGGGGTCGGCGGCCAGCATCATGTCCAGGATGTAGGTGGTGTTCAGCGCGTCGCTGGTGCCGGTGACATAGTCGATGCCCGTCATGTTGGCGGTGGCCGGGTCGGAGATGGCGGCGTACACCACAGGGGTCTGGGTGTCCTCGGCGGACACGGCGGCCACCTGGGCTGCGGTGGTGGCGATGGGGATGATGGCGTCCACCCCGTCGGCGATGGCCTGGTCGGCCAGCTGCATGAGGATGGTCTGGTCCCCCTGGCCGGAGGTGGTGGTGTACTCGATGGTCACGCCGTTCTCGGCGGCGATCTCGTCAAGCCTCGCCTCGATGGCGGCGGCGATCTCATCCAGGGAGGCGTGGTCCATCTGCTTGATGATGGCCACTTTATAGGTCGCCCCCTCCGCCGGCTCAGAGCTGGTGTCGCCGGAATCCGAGCTCTGGGGCTGCGTGCTGGCAGACTGGGACTGCTGGCCGTCGCCGGTGGAGCAGGCCGCCAGGGACACTGCCATGGCACAGGCGGCGGTGAGGGCGAAGAGCTTCTTCATCATGTTGCGCTTTTTCATATTCGTTTCCTCCAAATGTTTTATATTGGATGGCAGATGAACCGGGCCTTGCCAGGGCCCGGAGGAGGTCAAAGCAAATAAAAAAGCCTTTGCCCCTCCATGGGACAAAAGCCATTG
The DNA here is from genome assembly GCA_019421525.1 of Clostridiales bacterium. Taxonomy (GTDB): domain Bacteria; phylum Bacillota; class Clostridia; order Oscillospirales; family Oscillospiraceae; genus Enterenecus. Next base: position 4,317 of record JAHZFC010000145.1, on the reverse strand, counting down.
CTTCTGCGATACCACCCAAATTGACGTTTTGAAAACGTCCCCTCGCTTACGCGTACCATCATACGCGCCCCGATGGATAACGGGTGGGATACCCGTCGGTCCCTACTCGGTGTACCCTTTCGGTCCGCCCTCCGAAGTCCATTCGCCAGCCGCGCCCCGCCCCGCTTCCACCATCCGGGACTCTCTGAAGGTTTGCCATGCTGGGTACTTCTCTCCGTCACAGGTTTGTCGTGTTCTCTTGTTGTGGTGTATTATACGCACATGGCGGGCAGTTGTCAACCCCCTTGGGCAAACTTTTTTATCGAGTTAAAGCATTGCTGTGAAAAAGTCATAAAAATATTTTTCCATTTCCCGTGGGCTCTGTCCACTTTTGGTGTAATATAGGGTGTAGAGAGAACTTGAGAGGAGGCATGGGGCCATGGACAGCCGCGAAGGATCCGCCCTGATCGCCCGCATGCTGGCCCGGGAGCCGGAGGCGCTGGAGGAATTCCAGACCGCCTACACCCCCCTGCTGCGCTACATCATTGCCCCCATCCTCCCCGATGCGCGGGACCGGGAAGAGTGTCTGGCGGACGCCGTCCACCGGGCCTGGGAAAATATCAGCCGGTTCGACCGCACCAACGGCAGCTTTCCCGGCTGGCTGTCCGTGCTGGCCCGGAACACCGCCCTGAACTACCTCAGGAGCCAAAACCGCCGCCCCCAGTGGGAGAGCCTGGACGACCACAGTCAGCTCACCGACCCCGCCCCCACTCCCGAGCAGGCCCTGCTCCAAAAGGAGCGGCTGGAGGCGGTGGTCCGGGCGGTGGGGCGGCTGCCCGACCGGGACCGGGCGCTGTTCTACCGGAAATACTACTACTACCAGCCTGCCGCCCAGATCGCCGCCGAGCTGGGCCTCACGGAGCGGGCGGTGGAGGGCCGGCTGTACCGCATCCGAAAGCGCCTGCAAAAAGAGCTGGGAGGTGAATGGCATGACTGACCGTGACTTTGACCAGCTGCTCTACCAGGGGGCCGACCAGCTCCCGCCCGAGTCTGTGGAGCAGGCATCCCCTGACCCCTGGCGGCGGGCGCTGACGCTGATCTGCTGGGGCATGGCCCTGACCACCTGCATCTTCCATTTCGGCATCCTGGACTATGTCCTGCCCGCCCTGGGCACCATGCTGCTGTGTCTGGGCTTTCGCTCCCTGCGGCGGACGAACGGGTGGTTTCGGTTCGCCTATGTCCTGACCTCTCTGCTGGCGGTGGTGCGCCTGAGCTGGTATGTGCTGCTGGCCACCCCCCTGGCCACCGGGGTGACTGACCGGTTGGATTTTCTTCTGGGAATCGGCATCGCGTTGTGCGTCTGGCTGGTCTACTTTGCCCTGTGGCTGGGACTGCGCTCTGTGGCCCGCCACGCGGGGCAGCCGGCCAAAGCCGCCTGCGCCGGCGGCCTGGTCATCTGGTACAGCGTCCTGTTCGTCTTGGGCCTGCTGCAGGCCAGCTCGACATTCCTGATCGTCCTGCTGCTCTTCATCTGGCTGATCATCATCGTCCGCCTGGTCATGCTCAGCACCCGCATGGACGAGGCGGGCTACGCCATCCAGCCTGCCCCGGTGCGGCTGTCCAACGGAAAGGTGCTGATCGTCAGCCTGGGGATCACTTTGCTGGCGGTTCTGGCCTGCACGTTCTTCTTCAACCGCTATCCGCCCCCCCAGGCCGCTCCGGCCCAGCAGGAGACGGGACAGGAGGAGCTGCGCCTGGAGCTGCGGAAGATGGGCTTCCCGGAGGAGGTGCTCTCCGACCTCACCGATGAGGAGGTGGCCCTGCTGGAGGGGGCACAGGACGTACAAGTCGCGTCCGATCCTGTCTCCTCCCCGGACGAGTACGGGTATGGGTACGAAGTGGGCCAAGTGTCTTCCCATTTCATCCAGGTACAGCTGCCTGACGATCAGGTGCGCTATTTCATCTGGTTCTCTTGGGAGGATGAGCCTAAATACCGGCTCCGGGAATGCCTGGACATCATCACCGCCTCCCACGACCAGGCGATTGCCGACCTGTCCTCCCTTCAGGGGCGAATTATGTGGGAGGAGGACGGCCAGTTATATCAGTCTCCCCTGTCCGGGGCTTGCCAGTCCTGGACCGAGGACACCTTCTTCGGCCCCCACCGCTATGAAGGGTACGAGCTGGACTTCTCCCTGCCCCGGCAGGGGGAGAACATCCGCTTCTACGTCACCTATACCGCCCAGATCCTCCCCTTCGAGCAGTTCGTCAACTTCAACGCCGATGCCCGTTACACCCATCAGGAGGGCTGGCTGTGCTACCCCTGGGAGCCGGCAGAGTACCAGGGGTGGGTCTTTGGCCACACCCACTTCCCCACCCATCAGGCTTTCGCCTTGTTCCGCTTCCGGGAGGGCGCGCCGGATGACGCCGCCACCCTGCCCCCCACCTGGCAGTAGGGCCTTACCAAGGCAAAATCTTCTCATAAACCGGACAAGTCCCCCATATCCTGAAAGTGGACAAACTTTCCAAGGATATGGGGGACTTTCTATGACCGTCACCGTCTTTCTCATCCGGCTGCTGGTGCTGGCCGTCATCTTCGTCAACGGCTGGACCGACGCGCCCAACGCCATCGCCACCGCCGTGGGCTCCGGCTCTCTCACCTTCCGTCAGGGGGTGTGGCTGGCCGCGGGGTGCAACTTTCTGGGGGCCGCCCTGGCCTGCCTGCTGCTGCCCGCCGTGGCCGCCACGGTGGAGGACCTGATCATCTTCCCCGGCGGGCAGGAGGCCGCCCTCGCCGCCCTGTGCGCGGCCATGCTGTCCATCCTGTTGTGGGCGGTGCTGGCCTGGCGGTTCGGCCTGCCCACCAGCGAGAGCCACGCCCTCATGGCGGGGCTTGCCGGGGCGGCCCTGGCCCTGGGGGGCCAGGCGGCCCGGCTCAATGCCGACGCCTGGGCCCGGGTGGTGGCCGGGCTGTTCCTGTCCCTGCTGGTGGGAGGGCTGGGGGGCCGCTGGGCCAGCGGATGGCTCAGCCGCAGGCGGTGCTGCGCCGTCACCTGGCAGCGGGTGGCGGCGGGGGCCATGGCCGCCCTCCACGGGGCCCAGGACGGACAGAAGTTCATGGCCCTGCTCCTGCTGGCGGGCTCCCTGGGCGGGGCGGAGGCCCCCTCCCCCACCCTGTCCCTGGTGCTGGTGTGCGCCGCCGTGATGGCCGCGGGCACCGCCCTGGGGGGCAGGCCCATCGTGGAAAAGGTGGGCCGGGAGCTCACTCCCCTCACCCCAAAGGATGGCTTGGCCGCCGACCTGGGGGCGGGGGTGTGCCTGCTGGGGTGCTCCCTGCTGGGGCTGCCCGTGTCCACCACCCACACCAAGGTGGCCGCCATCTGCGGGGTGGGGCTCACCGGCCGCCGCGCGGGGGTGGCGCTGAAGCCCGCCCTGGAGATCGCCGGGGCCTGGGCCCTCACCTTTCCCTTCTGCGGGGCGCTGTCCTTCGTGCTCACCCGGCTGATGCTGGGCTGAAGGCTACACCTGGCGTTTCTCCGGCCGGAGGACCAGCTTCTCCTCCTCCACCGCCAGGCACAGGGTGTCCCCCCGGTTTAGCTCGTGAGACAGCAGCAGCTCCGCCGCAGGCTCCTCCACCTGGTTCCGGATGGCCCGGCGGAGGGGCCGGGCGCCGTTGTCGCCGTCAAAGCTCTCCCGGGCCAGCAGGGCCACCGCCTCCCTGGGGGCGCTGAGCCCCACCCCCAGGGCCCCAAGCCGCCCGGCCACGGCGGTGAGCAGCCGCCCGGCGATGTCCTCCGTCTCCGGCTGGGTCAGGCGGTCAAAGAGGATGACCTCGTCCAGCCGGTTGAGGAACTCCGGCTTGAACCGCTTTTTCAGCTCCGCCAGGATGTCCTTCTCTGTCCGGTCTCCCCCGCTGTCCCCGGCAAAGCCCATGGCAGGGCCCCGGTGGACCAGCTTCCGGGCCCCGATGTTGGAGGTCATCACCAGCACCGTGTTGCGGAAGTCCACCTTCCGCCCCAGCCCGTCGGTGAGCACCCCGTCCTCCATCGCCTGGAGCAGGATGTTGAGCAGGTCGTCGTGGGCCTTCTCCAGCTCGTCAAAGAGCACCACCGACCAGGGGCGGCGGCGGACCTTCTCGGTGAGCTGGCCTCCCTCCTCATAACCCACATAGCCCGGCGGCGCGCCGATGAGCCGGGATACGGCGTGCTTTTCCATATACTCGGACATGTCGAAGCGGATGAGGCTGTCCTCGCTGCCGAACAGGGCGGCGGCCAGGGCCCGGCGCAGCTCCGTCTTGCCCACCCCGGTGGGCCCCAGGAACAGGAAGGTGCCGACCGGGCG
>JAHZFC010000144.1 GCA_019421525.1 Clostridiales bacterium | reverse complement strand
GCCCAGGGCCGGGTGGAGGGCGGCTTCCCTGTGGTGGAGAATGCCGCGCTGGAGCGCGAGGCCGATGTGATGGGGGCCCGGGTGGCCTCCGGGCTCACCGCCCAGGCGGGGCCCCAGAACGGCTTCGGCGGCGGGGAGATGCTGTCCATCTCTCCCATGTCCTCCGCCTCCGCCCCCGCCCAATGCAAGAGCAGGCAGGAGAAAAAAGACGAAAAGACCATGGGCAAGATCACCGAGGCGGAGCAGAGGCGGGACGCCGCCGTGGCGGCCGCCGGAACGTCACTAGAGAAGCGGGACGCCCGAAAAGCATTTGCAAATGAAGTGGATGGCATTGTAAGAGGGATGAGCGACCGGCAGCTCCACAGCAAGCAGTTCCAGTCCAGGATCGTGGGGATCGCATCGTCTGCGGCCAACGCGGAGATGAAGTCGGAGATGGCGAGGGATACCGGCAGCAAACCGGCGGAGGACTATTTCACGGTCCTGCGAGGCATGGAGATAGAGCCGGAGCAGCGGAGCATGAACACCATGATGTACCGGCTGATGGGCGGCACGGAGCGCCTGCGCGGCCAACTGAAAAGTGGCGCCGGGCCGGAGGACCGGCTCAGCTCTATTATGGATGATCTGTCTGGCAATGAGGACGTGAAAGGGATGCTGACCCAATTCCGGGACGAGACCTTCCAGGGCGTCAACAAGGGCGTCATGACCGATCCCACCGCGCAGAACAACGCGGTCATGAGCAACCTCTTCACCCGGCTCCTCATACGGGCCGGCACAGATGGGGCAGAGGTGGGGCAAGACGACAAGGAGGCCACCAAAAATGCCGCTGGTGTGAACAAGCTGCTGGCCACAGACAAGGTGACCGGTCAGCTGACCAGCAACCAGAGCCAGGCGGCACAGAGGGCGTCCGCCCTCCTGACGCCCGCGCCGGCAGTCCAGACCGCCGCCCAGGAGTCCAATCCCGAGGCCGATCAGCTGACCCAGCTGGATCAGAGCGATCCCGCGGCGGCGATGATGATGCGGGTATCCATAGCGCAGCGCAACGCCAAAGCTGCCCAGGCGCAGGCCGCTCCAGCGCCCGCCGCCCAGGCGGCGCCCAAAAAGAAGAAGTGGTGGCAGTTCTGGAAATGACGGCGCTGAGCGAGGCGGAGGACGCCCCGAAAGGGGCATAAAAACAGGGCCTGTTTCCATTGGAAACAGGCCCTCAGCCTGTCGAAAGGCATCAGGGAGCGGACTGGGGCTGGCCGGCAGTGTCATCCGTTTCTGATGCGGCGCCGGCTGGGCAGGACAGGAACACGGAGGCACGGAACTGTGTCCCGTCGGCGGAGAACTCCGCCCGGCCGCCGTATTTCCGGGCGATGTCCTGGACAGTGGCCAGCCCGATACCGTAGCGGCCCGCAGCCTTGCTGGACAGATACCGGCCGTTGACAGACCGGAGGGGAGCGGTGGAGGTGTTGCCCACCACCAGGGAGATGTATCCCCGGGTGGAGATGCAGCGGGCCCGGAGCCAGCCGCCGCCCTCCCGCTGGAGCGCCTCCAGGGCGTTCTCCAGCAGGTTGCTCAGCACCAGGCACAGGTCGGGCAAAAGACAGCTCTGGCAGGAGCTGACCTCCAGGTGGAGGTCGGCCTGGAAGCCCAGGGCCTCAGCCTGGCCCTGGTAATAGCCGACCAGGGCGTCGATGACCCAGTTCTCACCGTAAGCCATAGGCCGGTCCAGGACCTGGGCGGAGAGCTCTGCAAGGTCGGCGGCATCCGGCTGCCCCTGCGCGATCTGGAGGTAGTGGCGCAGGTCGTGCCGCAGTCGGCGCAGATGCTCCAGCTCCGCGGCCGCCTCCTGAGATCCCAGGGTGACCAGTGTGCGCAGGCGGCGGTTTTCCCCGTTGATTTGCTTGAGTGAGCGCCGGGCCCGGATGAGCCGCCAGGCCAGGAGAAGGCAGGCGGCGGCCAGCAGGCCGGCCAGACAGGATAGCGATATCGTCGTCATGAGATGCTCCACGCTTTGCTGTAGGTCCAGTCGATGAAGGTGCTGCGGATCCGGGCCAGGTTGGAGATGCTGATGGGGACCAGGTCTCCGCTGTCCATTTGGAAGTCGCTGCCCGTCAGCGACTGGATATGGTCCATGTTCACCAAAAAGCTCCGGTGGCAGCGGAGAAAGTCGCGGCTGTCGATGGCGCGCTCCAACACATCCAGCCCCCGCCGGGGCACGATCACCTGATCGGTGGTGTGGATATGGGCTCGATGGCCCAGTACCTCGATGTATACGATCGACGCCAGGGGAATCTCCTGCTCCTCGCCCTCCGCGTAGACGGACAGGCAGCGCAGAGCCTCCGGCAGATGGTCCAGGCACCAGTCCAGCGCCCGGTCCACATCCGCTGCCTGAAAGGGCTTGACCAGGTAGTCCGCGGCCTGGACCGAGAAGCTGTCCAGCCCGTGGTCCAGGCTGGTGGTGGCGAAGACGATGGCCGCGCCGATCCCCTTGGCGCGCAGCTTCCGGGCGGTCTCCATGCCGGACAGTCCCGGCATGAAGATATCCAGGAACAGGACCTGGAACAGGCCGGGGCGGGTGCAGGCATCCAGGAGCTCGGTGCCGCTGGAAAACAGGCGCAGCCGGATAGATTTGCCCCGTTTCTGGGCGTAGGAGCGGACCATACAGGCCAGGGCCATCCGCTCCTCCTCCAGGTCGTCGCATACGCCGATCGTGAGCTCCGTCATCGCGCACCGTCCTTTTTCAGCGGGGTGGGGGAGACGCCGTCCCGCCACTGGAGAAACTTCTGATGGGCATCCGCAACGGCTTTTCGGTTGGCCCGGCTCAGCGGGATCTGGGCGCCGTCTGACAAGAGCAGCCCTTCGCTGTCCAGGCTGCGGATATGGTTGAGATTCACCAGAAAGCTGCGCTGGCAGCGAAGGAACAGGCCGGGAGCCAGGCGCTGCTCCAGGGCGGAGAGCGGCTCCCGGTCCAGGAGACATTCCCGGGTGCTGTGGATCAGGCAGCCCCGGCGCGCCCCCTCGGCCCACACCAGGTCACACAGCGGGAGACGCAGCCGGAGCCTGTCGCACAGGATCTCCAGCCGTTCCAGCTGGTCCCACCACAGCCCCCGACAGCTGTTGAGCGCCGCATACAGATCGCCGGTCCGGATGGGCGTTTGGAAAAATCCCGTGGGGTGGATGGCATAGCTGGAGATGGCGGCCCTGGGGTCGCTGGAGCAAAGGAACAGGGCGCGGATGGTCGGACGGGATGGAGGGAGCGTCCCCACATCCAGATCCCAAAAGAGGATGGCAGGCGCATCCTCTTCTGCGTCGGGCGCCCAGGGAGAGACATCCAGGAGGATGCAGTTGACCGCTGCCCACCGGGAGATGGCCTGCGCCAATGCGGCATGCTGTTCAGGGTCGCTCATATGGACGAAAGCCCGCATATCAGGTTGTCGCCTCCTCCCCAGATCGGCCCCATCAGGGCCTTTTGCAGCACAGCTGCGGCCAGAACGATCATCGGTGTCCCTGAAGTCCACGGGAAAGGACCGAAAGATCCAATAAACATCTGATTTTATTATATATCGTAAGCGGCATTTTTCAAGCAAACTGGCATGAAAGACAGAAATTATGACATGAAAAACAGAAATGTCAAAAAACGCCGAAAGAACGGAGGGCACCCATGAACAAGAAGACCCTGCAGGAGATGGTACGGCTGACCCAAGAGTGCCTGGCGCGTTATTGGCAGCTGGATGCGGAATTCGTGATCGGACATTTTGACAAAGACGTCCTCTGGGTGGGGGCAGTCCAGGACCAGTACAAGGAGGGCTTTGAGCAGTCGGCCGAGGACCTCCGCAGGAGCCTGCTGGAGCTGAAGCCCTGTCATTTGCTGCACCAGGAGTTTTCAGTGGTCCAGAACGTGGGGAACGCCTGTACGGTGGCGGGGCGCTATCTGACCACCACGGATGACGAAGTGGGATATTTCCTCCAGGTGATGCAGCGGTGCACCTTTGTATGGGAACTGGTGGACGGCGTGCCCAAGATCAAGCACATCCATGTCTCGAACCCCATGGGGGAGCTCCGGCTGGCCGATGGTGAACTGTTCCCCGATGCCCTGGGGCAGATGTCAAAGCAGTATTGGAACGACCGCTGGAGATCGGTCCAGGGGAAAAAGCGGATCGCAGTGAAGGACAGGGACGATGTGGTCCACTTCCTCTCACCCAGTGAGGTGCTCTACGTCATGGCGGATGGCCGCAACAGCGTGATCCGAACCATGTCGGCAGAGACCATCCGCGCCCGCCCTGGTCGCCGCGAGCTGCTGGCCGAGCTGGGAGAGGGCTTCATCGCGGTCCACCGGAGCTACGCGCTCAACAGTGCGTATGTCTCCAGCATCCGGAAGTATGAGGTCATCATGACGGACGGCAGCAAGATCCCCATCCCGGAAAGACGCTATAAGGAGGTCCGGGAGCGGCTGACAGCGGTGGAGGACCGGGCCGGAGGGGAGGACGGGTGATCGCTGGTAGTCAGACCGGTCGGGAGCGGGGGAACGCGCCTGATCGGGAACAGGATAATGAGCAGCAGCTCCACCCATTTGCACGGGTGGAGCTGTTGCTTTTGCGTGTTTTGTTGGTTTGCCCTCTCATACGCCTCTGGAGGCCGGGGAGGGGGCAGCAAAGGACACGCCCCCTCCCGGGAGGGCTGGAGACGGAAAATGGGGGAAGGGCCTGCCTCACAGGGTCATGAAGCGCATGAAGATGGTGGCCACCTGGGCCCGGCTGGCGTCGCCCTGGGGGTCCAGAGTGCCCGCGCCGGTGCCGGTGCACAGACCGGTCTCCACGGCCCATGCCATGGCGCTCTGGGCGTAGTCAGACACGGTGGACCCGTCGGGATAGCCGCTCAGGCCGCCGGAGACGGCGGGGCTGCCCGCATAGCGGTAGAGCATGGTATACAGGTCCTCCCGGGTGATGTCGCTGTCCGGGGCGCTGCCGTCGGAGATGCCCTGCTCCACGGCCCAGCTCATGCCGGCCTCATACCAGGTGGAGCCGGTGGTGGTGTCCACCCCCTCCAGGCGGGCCAGGACGGTGGTGAGCATGGCGCGGCTCATGGGCAGGTCGGCGGCGAAGGTGGTGTCGGAGATGCCGTTGAACAGCTCACGGGCGGTGACGAAGGTGATGGCGTCCCCGGCCCAGTGGGCGGCGGTGTCGGCAAAGTTCTTGGTGTTGTCCACGACGATCAGCTGGGCGCTGGCGTCCAGGGTGACGGACAGGCCGCTCTCAGAGGGGATGGACTGCTTGACCACCTCGCCGGTGGCGGCGTCCACGGCCACGGTGCCAAGGCCCACCTG
>JAHZFC010000143.1 GCA_019421525.1 Clostridiales bacterium | reverse complement strand
GACGTGGAGCGGCTGCTGGGCCTGATGCTCACCGCTGCGGACGGGCAGGAGCTGATGGACGCCCTGATCGACTACTACGTCTACGGCCAGATGATCTCCGCCCTGGAGCTCAGCCAGCCCATGCTGCAGCAGGAGCTGGCCGAGGCCCAGACACAGCTCCAGCGGGGCACCGGCACCCAGACCGCAGTGGACAGCGCCCAGACCGCCCTGGACACCCTGGACCGCCAGCTGGCCCAGTACGGGACCGCCCAGGAGCAGGCCCGGCTCACCATCCAGGAGCTGTGCAAGCTGAGCCCGGATGACTATGACCTGACGCCGGTGCTGCTCACCTTCGACCCGGTGGAGCTGGACGCCTCCGCCCTGTATGACGCGGCGGAGACCTACGCCGTGGCGGTGGCCGCCGGGCGCTATGAGGTGGATACCGACGCCCTGGAGCGGCAGGTGCGCTCGGCGGTGCTGGATCTGAGCATGGCCTACGAGGACATCCGCTCTGCCCAGACGGCACTGGAGCAGGCCGCCCAAGAGGTGGAGGACGACACCCAGGCAAATGCCAAGGGCACCGCGGACAAGTCCGCCCTGTATGCGGCCCAGCGGGCCCAGAACGAGGCGGTGGCCACCCTGTACCAGGTGACGGGGACCTTTGCCCGCCAGGCCAATGCCCTGAACACGCTGTCCGGCGGCTGGATCGCGGAGGAGTATGACTGGATGGCGGATACCTTTGCGGCCCTGTTCCAAACTGAGATCCTCCAGGGGGAGTCCGCCGCCCAGGAGATCGAGGAGGACCGGGCTGACCGGGAGGAGGAGGCTGCCGAGGCCATCCAGGATGGACAGGATGCCCAGAGCTCGGAAAGCCCCCAGAGCTCGGAAAGCCCGGCCCCGGAGGAGAGCGTTTCGCCCTAGGGGCGGGCGGAGAGAAAGGATGTGTGGATATGGCAGACTACACTGCCCTGGTAGAGGCGGGCGCCGCTTTGGTGGAGCTGCTGCGGGACAACCTGACCCCGGAGCCCATCGGCAACCGGGAGCTCATTTCCCTGTGCTCCCCCCATGAGAGCGAGAACAACCAGCTCACCCTCTATCTCTATCAGGTGGAGGAGGACACCCAGGGGGCGGAGAGCGGCTATTATCAGGTGAGCCAGAACGTGGAGCGCCTGCGCCCCGCCCGGTATAACCTGCGTTTTTTGGTCACCGCCCACTCCAAGGCCCCCACCCAGCTGCGGGAGGCAGACCAGTACCGCATGGTGGGGGCGGCCCTCCAGGTGCTCAAGGACCACCCGGTGATCGACGCCAAATATCTGACCGGCTCCCTGGCCGAGCAGAACGCCGTGGTCCGGGTGGTGCTGGAAAAGACCAACCAGGACCAGCTGCTCAAGATCTGGAACAACACCTCCAGCACCTACAAGCTGTCCTTCGTGGTGCTCCTCACCGGCGTGGAGATCGACTCCCGGCGGGAGCGCCGGTTCACCCGGGTCACCGATGTGGCCATCGGCACAGCGCAGACAGGGGGGAGAGAGCGGTCATGATCACCATCCACGCCAGCGCCGTGTGCCGGGTGCGGGACGGCTACTCCGGCCGGCCCATGGAGGCCAGCGCGCTGATCTGTGCCTTGGACGGGCGCCCCTGCCGTCCGGTGGGAAAGCCGGGGGGCTATCTGGTGCTGATCGACCTGCCGGAGGGACACCACCGCCTGTCCCTCCGGGCCCACGGCTTTCAGGAGGAGTGGGTGGAGTTCACGGCCGACGCGGGGACCCAGGAGCTGGATGTCACCATGAAGCCCGGCGCCGGCTATCCCTTCCGCCGGGAGATGATCCGGCTGGAGCTCACTGTGCTGGAGGGCGGCGCCCCCGCCGCCGGGCGCAGGCTCTGGCTGGCCGCGCCCGGCCGGCCGGAGCTGAAGATCGCCCAGACCAAGGCCGAGGCGGGCAGCCAGGAGCTGCGCATCTACCGCAAGGGGCCGGAGGCCCTGGCCCTTCCCGACACCTATCTGATCGCCGACGGCGCTGACAGCGAGATCGTGGCCCTCCGCACCCTGGAGGAGGAGAAAGGGACCCTGTCCTCCCCGCTGGGGCGCAGCCACAGCCGGGGGAAGCTGCTCCTGCCCGCCCAGAGCTATCACACCGGAGCGGACGGCACCCTCACGGCGGTCTTCCAACAGCCCTGCGCCGTAGAGGTGTGCGGAGAGGCGGGCGGCCTGCTGGCCAGCCTGGAGCTGACTGAGGGGATCAGCCGGCATACTATCCAACTCTGAGAGGAGAGATATCATGGCAAACCCAGTGGTGCAGACCGCCCTTTGCACCTGCTCTTTCGGCACAGCGCCTATGCCCCTGACTGTGACCAGCCAGCAGACCGTGACCATGTGCGGTATGCCGGCGGCCACGATCCTGGACGGCGCCCCCATGAGCAACGTGCCCTCCTTCGGCATGTGCTCCAATCCGGCCAACCCCACCGTGGCATCCGCCACTGCGGCGGCGATGGGGGTGCTCACCCCCATGCCCTGCGTGCCGGCCACGGTCAGCTGGGCGCCTGGCTGTCCCACGGTGCTGGTGTGCAAGCGCCCCCTGCTCAACAACACCAGCAAGCTCATGTGCTCCTACGGCGGGGTGATCCAGGTGACCATGACCCCGGCCATGACGGTCAAGGTGCCCTGAGCCTGTTTGAGAAGGAGGAAAGCACGTGGAGGAGTACGACCTGCGAGACGTGTCCTACGAAAAGATCGGCCAGGGCTATGGCAGTCAGTGGGCCCTGATGGACGACCTGTTCGCCTGGCTGGACCTGGAGCTCTACTTTTTCTATCAGCATCATCAGTGGCTGGGGCCCAAAAACGATATGCGCAATATGCTGGGCCTGGTGGTCAGCCGGGAGGAGTTCGAGCATAACCTGATAAAAGCGGCCCAGCTGGGGCTGTCCGCCCAGCTGGACGGAGAAGAGGCGGCCCAGCTGTCCGCCTCCCGGGACACCATCCTGGCCAGGCTGGAACGGACGGAGGAGGACTTCCCCCTGCTCCAGCTCTTCCGCCGGTGCGCCCTGGAGGAGTTCGAGCGGCAGTGCGTGATCCTGACCTATGCCGCTGTACTGGACAAAAAGTATGACAAGCTCTTTGCCTATCTTCAGGATGACATCACCCAGAAGGCCCCCACCACCTCCCTGGCGGTCCAGCTCTTCCTGCCGGTGGAGCACACCATGGAGGAGTATCTGTCCCGCTTCTCCCGGCGGGACGTGTTCACCGGCCTGTTCGAGCCGGACAGGCTGGCTGCGGGCCAGCTGGTGCTGCGCGCTTCGGTGCTGGAGTTCCTCAGCACCGGGACGGTGGCCCCGCTGCCCGGCGTCCGGATATTCGACGGGGCGTCCGATGAGCCGGACGGCCCGCTGGTGACGGGACAGGAGACCGCCCGCCGGCTGGATGTGCTGTTCGGGGAGCCGGGGGAGCGGGTCATCTGCCTGTCCGGCGGCCCGGGGACGGGCAAGCGGTTCCAGGTGGAGCACCTGATGGCCCGCAGCGGCCATCGGTGTGTGTTCGCCTCCCTGGACTGCGACCGGCCGGAGGAGCGGGCGGCAGAGGGCGTGCTGATCGCCCGTCTCACCGGGGCCTGCCTGTGCGTGTCCCACCTGGAAAAGCTCGACGGGGAGGGAAAGCTGCTGCCCCCGGAGGAGAGGCTGCTCCAGACGATCTTGGACCTGGAGCCCGCCCACGAAAAGCTGTTCATCCTCTCTCAGCTGCCCGTCCGGGCCCGGCTGGGCCGGCTGTCGGTGGAGCTGGAGCTGCCGGATGCCACAGAGGATGAGCGCATCGCGCTCTTCCGTGCCTACCTGGGGGACACCCAGCTGGGAGATGGCCTGACGGTGGAGGAGCTGGCCTCCAAATTCCGCTTCTCTCCCCGGCAGGTGGAGCAGGCGTGCCGACAGGCGGTGGGCCTGGCCCGCCTGGATGGGGCGGAGCAGATCTCCAGCCGGGAGATGCACCGGTGCTGCTACCGCCAGGTGGTGCATAAGCTGGGCGACCTGGCCAGCTGGGTGCGCCCCGCCTTTGGCTGGGACGACGTGGTCATGCCGGAGGAGCAGAAAAAGCTGCTCCAGCACGCCTGCGGACATATCAAGTTCCAGCACAAGGTCTACTACGACTGGGGCTTTGACAAGAAGATCGCCTACGGCCGGGGCCTGTCCATCCTGTTCGCCGGCGCCCCGGGCACTGGCAAGACCATGTGCGCCCAGGTGATCGCCAACGAGCTGAACATGGAGCTGTATAAGATCAACATCTCCCAGATCGTCAGCAAGTACATCGGAGAGACGGAGAAGAACCTCCAGGCGGTGTTCAACGAGGCCAAGCGGTCCAACTGCGTGCTCTTCTTCGACGAGTGTGACGCCATCTTCGGCAAGCGCAGCGAGGTGAAGGACGCCCATGACCGCAACGCCAACGTGGAGGTGGCCTACCTGCTCCAGCAGATCGAGGAGCACGACGGGGTGTGCATCATGGCCACCAACCTCATCGGCAACATCGACGCGGCTTTCATGCGCCGCATCACCTATGTGGTCCACTTCCCGTTCCCTGACGCGGCCATGCGGGAGGAGATCTACCGCCGGACCATGCCGGCGGGGGCCCCCTTGGCCGACGACATCGACTGGGCCTTCCTGGCGGAGAAGTTCCAGCTCTCCGGCGGGCATATCAAGAACATCGTCCTCTCAGCCGCCTTCCTGGCCGCCCTGGAGGGGACGCCCATCGGGATGTCCCAGCTGCTGCGCTCGGCAGTGGGGGAGATGAAGAAAAACGAGATCGTGGTGGTCCGGGAGGAGCTGAGGGAATATGCAGACCTGCTGGACGACCAAGAAATATCATGATAGAAGACCGATCTAAGGAGGATATGAACCATGACCATTACGAAACATGCCGACGGCAAGCAGCTCACCCTCGCCCTGGAGGGACGGCTGGATACCACCACCGCCCCGGAGCTGGAGGAGGAGCTCAATGCCAGTCTGGAAGGGGTCAAGGAGCTGACGCTGGACCTGGAGCACCTGGCCTACCTGTCCTCGGCCGGCCTGCGGGTGATCCTGGGCGCCCAGAAGCGGATGAACAAGCAGGGCCATATGACGGTGCAGCATGTCTGTGCGGATATCATGGAGGTCTTTGAGATCACTGGGTTCGTGGATATCCTGGATATCAAGTAAAAAGAAAGAGAAGTAGGAGGATATTTGTGACTGCGAGAACCGCGCGGGAAAACGTGTTCGTCCGCAAGGCGTTTTACCGTTTCTTCATGCCCAGCCTCTGCTCCAGCCTGGGGCTGGCCATCGGCGGACTGGCGGACTGCATCTTTGTGGGCAACACCAGCGGTCC
>JAHZFC010000014.1 GCA_019421525.1 Clostridiales bacterium | reverse complement strand
TGTACCCCTCCTCTACCTGCTGGTTGAGGTTTGCTTCGATCTCCTCCTGGCTGAGGCTCTCCCAGCCGCCCTCTACGGCGGCGTCATCGTAGACGATGCCGCTGGGGGTGGGCTCGCTTGCCGTGTCCTGACAGCCGGACAGCAGCAGGCATGCCAGGATGCCGGCCACACATAGGACCGCGGCCGAGAGTGCCACTCGCTGCCGGAATGCTGTGTCGATGCTTTTTTGATCCATTTCGATTTCTCCTATTCTGATGATGTATCGGTCCCCGTTTCCCCGGGAGGCCCCCGGGAGCGGGCGGTGCTTCTTCCGCCAACAGCCATTTTCCTCACCTCCAGATTCCAATCAAAAGTCCGGCCCAGGCTTCCATGGTCCACACTCCTGGGCTGGTGTTTTCCTATTCCCTTCATCCGCGTACCTCACATTCCCCATCCGCTGTCCGCCAGACGGCAGAAATAGCCGTAGGTCTGGGGTGTGGACCGCTCCATCTGCTTTGCCTTTACTTCGTTGTCCCGATATTCGATGAAGTAGGCAAAGTATTCCGCGAAATACTCTCCGCTGCTGGTGAGGGCGTAGTCCCGCAGAAACTGGGCGGCGCCCTCCGCCTCGGCTGCAAACACCTCGTCATGCACAGCAGGGAAGCCCAGCGCCCAGTCCAGGAAGTGGCCGAATTCGTGGAGGGTGGAACTGGCGGCGGACACGTAGATGCGCCGCGCGCCATAGTCCGCCGCCCCGGTGCAGGAGGTTTGGTACTTTTGGCTCAGGTCCGCCAGGTGCTGGTGATCCACGGTGTACACCCAGCCCTCGGCCTGGAACCGCTCCAGGATTGGCTCCGGCACCCGGCACAGTTCCAGCAAAAAGTCGTTGAGGTCCGCTCCGGTGGGATTTTCAATGGGGAACCGGCTCAGAGTGGGCGGCTCCTCCACCTGGAGGGCCTGGCTCAGGACGGCGTGGAGCAGCACGGCGGCCTCGCCCCTGGTCACCACCTCTAAGGGGTCCGCATCCTCGGGACACAGCCCCAGTTCCGCCCCCACCCGCAGACAGTTTTCGCCGTCAGGCAAGGACGTCCCACCGGGATAGAGGGACCAGTCGTAGACGGGCAGGCCGATGGCCTCAAAAACGCTCTCATAGAGGATACCTCGAGATAGCCCCACGTCCGGGGACAGCAGGCAGGCCAGGGACAGCCAGCCCCGGCGGTAGGCCAGGGTCAGGCTGCTCTGGCCGAACTCCGCCCCGTCCTCACTGTCGCCTGTTCCAAGGGCCCGGTCCAGCATCACTGCCCACTGGCGGATGGTGATGGGGGCATCGGGGGAGAACTGGCCGTCTCCGGTGCCGTTGGTGATCCCCTGCTCAGATAAATAGGCCACGCTCTCGTATAGCGGCGTGCCCGTTGGAACATCGGAAAAGGGCGATGCGGCGATGGCCGGCAGGCAAAGAGTGAGCGCCAGCAGCAGTGTGAGCAGTCCTGTGAAAGCCTTTTTGAATTGTGTGTACATGATCGTTTGACCTCCGTGTATTTTTCGGTTTCCCGGTGGGAAACAAAAAAAGCCGAACAGACGCTCCCGTTGTCGGGAGCGTCTGTCCGGCTTTTTGTCCGTTCGTATATGATCAGTTAGTAGGTGTCGGCGTATCCCGCTTCTCCCTTCTACACGCCGTCCTCCTGCTGCGTGTCCTCCGGTATCACTGTCCCCTCCGTATGCCATTCCGGTCCTGCGGTCTCCTGTTCCTGCTGTTCTGCCTCCTCGAGGGCCTGCTCGATCAGGCCCAGAACGAACTCCCGCTGGGTCACCTTCCGCCCGGTCCGGGCGCTCTCCCGTTCCAGGTGCCGCTTGAGGCGCTGGAAAAGTTCCTCTGAGATCTGGAATGCCATGGTCCTGTTATTGTTCATGTTCGGGTTCCCTCCGTTTTCTTTCATTTGGTAGTATTCGGTGAGCAGTTGGGTGATGTACTGGCCCAGTGGCTGGTTTGCCGCAAGGCGTTCCTCTGTTACCCTTTTGTGAAGTGATGCCGGGATCGGCGCGGTAAGGCTTTTCGTCTGTTCCATGGTTTCCCTCCTTCTCTGATTTACAACGAGAGTATATCTAAAAGGCATGGAGAAAGCGATCACCAACACCACCAAGGAAGGTTGAACAGACGAAGCAGAAGCGACAAAACAAACAGCTTGCCCGGCAAACAAAAAAAGCCGCCCGCAGACCACTAGATATTCTGGTGGTCTGCGGACAGCTTTTCATCAGAGAGGCTCAAAGTTCGAGTCACTTTTTGCAGTTCTATCTTACTGCTCTTACTGTCATTTGTTTTTACGCGAGTTTTCTACATAAAGTCGTTTGACTTATTGTTTGTTTATGATATAATATCAATCGATTTTATGAGAGGTGATGCTCATGTATCGTAATGCAATGGAGTTATTGAAAAAGTGGCAGGGAAAGAAGCAACGGAAACCGCTTATTATCCGCGGTGCCCGCCAAGTGGGCAAGACCTGGCTCATGAAAGCTTTCGGCGCTGCTGAATATGAGTCTGTAGTTTATATCAATTTTGATAACAACGAGCGGATGCGCAATCTGTTCGAAGGAAGCCTGGCGGTAGAGCGATTGGTGACTGGTTTAGAGCTCTATGCGGGACACAAAATCGATCCCACTAATACACTTTTGATTTTTGATGAGGTACAAGAAGTACCAACTGCATTAACCAGTCTCAAGTATTTTAATGAGGATGCACCTCAATACCAGATCATATGTGCTGGCAGTCTGCTTGGGGTGGCCCTGCATCAAGGAACTTCGTTTCCCGTTGGCAAGGTGGAGTTTCTTGATCTTTATCCACTCTCCTTCTCCGAATTTCTTATGGCCATGGGGAAGGAGCGCTATGTAGATCTGCTACAGCAGGGTGATTTTGACATGGCCACCATGTTTAAGCAGGATTATTCCGATCTGCTGAAGCAGTACTACTATGTAGGCGGGATGCCAGAAGCTGTTCAGGCCTTCGCAGATAACCGGGATTTCAACGAGGTGCGGGAGATCCAACAACGCATTTTGGCCGCATATGAACAAGACTTTTCTAAGCACGCTCCTAATGAGACCGTACCTCGTATTCGGATGCTTTGGAACAGTATCCCTGCACAACTGGCAAAAGAGAATAAAAAGTTTATCTACGGGCTCATTAAAGAGGGGGCCCGTGCCAAGGAGTATGAATTGGCCATGCTCTGGCTGACAGATTGTGGACTTGTCCACAAGGTGCATCGAGTTTCCACCCCCAGTTTGCCGCTAAAGGCCTATGAGGATTTGAAAGCATTCAAGCTGTTTCTGCTGGATGTGGGTCTGTTGTCCTGCATGGTAGGCCTGCGACAGGATGTGTTGCTGGATGGGAATGAACTGTTCAAGGAATTCAAAGGTGCGTTGACAGAGCAGTATGTCCTCCAGCAACTAAAAACTATCAAAGGGCTGAATATTTACTATTGGACTGCGGATCGTGGAACCGCGGAAGTGGATTTTGTCATTGACAATGGTAAAGATGTGATTCCGGTCGAGGTCAAAGCCGAGGCGAATCTCCAGGCCAAGAGCTTGAAAGTCTATCGGGAGAAGTTCCAGCCGAAGCTGTCCATCCGCACTTCTATGGCGAATCATAGGAAAGAAGATTGGCTACTGAATCTGCCACTGTGGGCAGTGGAAACAGCAAATGATACCATTCATTGATGGTGATGATATGGATAATTTGTCCCACGGATGCCATTGGGGGCTCCAACCGCCATCACAAGGTAATCAAGGCAAAATCAGTATTCCCCACCGATGACAGCCTGTTAAAAATGCTATACCCGCGGAAGCGGTACCTCATATTCATCTTTCCAAGCACTGTATCAGCACGTCACAGAATGCCAAATCGTCGTCCACTGAGGCGACTGCTGCTTGGAGCAATGAGTCATGGTCCGCATTGCCCCAGTTGATCCAAAGCCCATATGCCAGCCCCATACACCGTATGAGTTCCCGGATGCTTCGTCCATTCCCATCCCGAAAGGGGTGGATGATGTTCAGTTCCGCCATCACATGGGAGAGGTTCTGAATCTGGCTCTGCTCCTCGCTCTCCTCCAGCATCCTTTTCTCGTGGACCTCATGAAAGACCCGACGAAGTTCCCGGTGGATCAAATCCGGTGGAAAAAATAGTGTGTCTCCCTTGCTGATTTGTTCCCGGCGGAGATGACCAGCAAAGGGATACACATCCTCAAAGAGAAAGCGGTGTATGCGCAGGAGATGGGTCATGGTGAAATGCCCCTTTATAGGGGTTTGGAGCAAAACCAGCTGCTTCACTGCGACAAACTCCTCCTCCGCCTGCTTGAGTTCGGTCTTGTCGCGGATATTCAGCTTATTTTTCAGAACGTCGCTATCCGGGTAACAGTAAGTGGATTGTACCGTGGTATAGACATCGTATCGGGAAAACATGGTCATCCTCCCTTATCGTATTTGGCCCGGAGCTCCTGGAGAATCTGTTGGTAGCTAGCCTGGCCGCTGGCGATGCGGTCCAGGTTGCAACGAGTGGCTTTGCTGATAGTCATGCCTTCCGCAGCAAAGGTACCTCGGATGTTACGCAAGTTACTCTTGTACCAGTCTGATGGAAAAGTGATTGGCTTTGTTCTCATGACTGTATCTCCTCATAAGGGATAAGTTTTGGAAATGGGATCTGCCCCTCCGTCTGTCAATTTGCAAATTGATTTGGGACCGATTTTTATCGTGATATGTCTGTCTCCACCTGGTTTGATTTCTTTCGGTTGCACTGATACATCCATCCATTTCGACAAGTCATTTACAGAGTCGGCCCACTTGGTGAATTCTTTTGCCTTCTCGGCATTTTCACACCAACTAATTCTTATTTCATTCTCATTTTCAGATGGATCAACAGAAAAACTGTCCAAAACTTTTTTTGCGTCCCAATCATCGTTCAAATCAGCTTTTTCTCCTGTATATCTTTTTACAGGCTCTATCGAGTCCAGGAGGCACAGCAAAAACTGAAGCGGATAATCATCGATATTCAACTTCCTATTCTGATTGGTTTCGTCAATAATCAGTGGCTCCAGCCCATACTCCCTGTAGGTCTCTATACGAGCTGGCTCATTGGCCGTCCACATATTATGACAGATGATTGCATCCGCAATGTAGGCAAAGTGGTCCAGGTGTTCCGGTCTGTATCGAAGTCCATGAATGTTCTCTTCTCTGTGATTTGGCTTCCAGGAAACATCTCTTGTTTTATCCTTGAAATTCCGATACAATTTGTCAAATAACATGTATCCGCCAATAATCCCGTGATCACACTTATGGCCAGAACTGTTATCATCCATCCTGTAGTAAAAATAATTTTTCACTAATGTTTCAGAAAATCTGGTCAACGATACGTCAGAATGCGTTGGAGTATAGTTAAATGGCGTATATTTAATGTTAAATTCTCTCAAATAAAAATCTAGTGTTTTCTGCTGCGCTATTAAATTTCGTACTTTGGGGAAGGACTCGATACAACTAGCGACGTCGTGGTAAAGGCTGGTCAGGAACCACGTGTATCTATAGTCATACCAAGAATCTGATTCGTCATCCACCGGCATCAGTTCATGAATCTTATCTTTTATTCGTCCATCAAAAAGGCATTTTAGGTGTAATCCCAACAGATAAAGGGCTACGGTATGCTGGTGCTTACCATTGTCTCTATATTCATCATTAAAAATAAACTCCAGCGCCTTCTTCTTATTTCCTTTTATATAGTGTTCCTCGATAAAGTTTCTGCAAGCCCAAGGTGAAAAATCGAATCTAAATATATTATCTTTTTCAATCGGTATCTCGTAATAGCTTGGCCCCAAACATTGATATTTCTCCCATAAACTATCTATCATTTTTACCCTCCCCGCCAGCAGGTGTCGCCTTCAATCATGAAATTGCTCATAGGAATTCCGATTTTTATTCAGTATAGCAAATCACACACTAATTTTCAATGTTCATTGGTGTATATGGCTATTAGTGGTCCTAAAAGTTTTTGACGGCAAAATTTGAAAGTATGTAATGCTGACTGAGCGGCCTAATGCAACACTGTCGGCACATTCATAACTCAAGATAGATATATTTTTGCGGATCTATGCGTAATTTACATGATATCAAACCACTGTCAGATATGATCGATAATTTCGAATAGATAAAACACGCTGTTCTCAGTGTTCGCCTTATTTCGCTCGAATGACAGCCGTATAACAGCAGGCAATTATACGATTGTTGTCTTTGAATTCGGCTTGTCCACTAAATTGCCACAGAGTCTTTCCTTTCGCTTTATCCCTTATCCAATCCCGCAACCCCTTGTCTATCAAGGGCTTGCGGGATTTCTTTCCTTTTGCTTTATCCGTTCTTGATGATGTGCGCCACCAGGCGCAGATTGTGCTCGATGAGCCGGTCCCGGGCGTCCATGTCCCCCTGGGCCATCCTTTGCAGCAGCTCCTGCTCCTCCTCCCGCTTCAGCGCCCGGGGGAAGGACCCGGTGGTCCCCGCCAGGCGCAGGGTGAAGAACAGGCCATTGAGGGTCAGCAAAAGCCATGCCGTCCACATCCTTCGATCACCTCCGTGCCTCCAGTGTATGCGCCTGCCGCGTGTCCCTATTTCAGGTGGACGGGCCAAAGCCGCCTCCTTCGGCCCGTCTTTCAAAAAAGGCTCCGCCCAGGATCGCCCGGGCGGAGCGTTCTTCATCTATTTCGTCTGACCTTTGCCGGGGCAGAGTCTTGTGCCTGGGCCTCTGGATACCTATCTGGCGGCCCCGATCCATCAGGTCCTCTGTCCCTTTGCCTTTCTCGCCTGCCAGAGCACCACCGCCGCGCATCCGATCACATACACCGCCCAAAAGACGCCGAGATACCCGCCCAAGGGGTAAGGTGCCCCAGGAAACATGTAGATGATATTCCACACAAAGGACCAGGGCATGAAGGCCAGCAGCCAGATGTTCACCATCCAGAAGTTCCGCTTGGCCCGGGGCTTGGAGTCCGGGGCGCACTCCACCATACCGATGCCGAACACCATACACCCCAGGGTCAAAAAGACCACTGCGATGATGAGGGAACCCATCTCCTGCGTCTCGTACCACACCGCGCAGCTCACCAGTACCCCGATGAAGTTGAGCACCGTGGCCACAATGGTGAAAATCCGCCCGTCCACCCCCTTGTCCTGGACCGGCGGAGCGGGCTCGATCCCTTTGAGCAGGTAGTCGGTGGTCACCTCGAAATAGTCGCTGAGCAGGATGATCTTATCCATGTCTGGCATGCTCTGCTCGCTCTCCCACTTGCTCACCGCCTGGCGGGACACCCCCACCCGGTCGGCCAGCTCCTCCTGGGAGATCCCCCTCTGTTTTCTCAGCTGTTGGATACGGTCAGCCAGTGTCATGACCGATCCCTCCTTTCCTCTTTGCTGGCTCCAGCATACCAGAACAGCCGGTTGCCATGCCACCAACCGGGGCTGGAAGGTCGGCAACCAGCGGTTGCGCCGGCCCATTTCCCGAAAAAACAGCCCCATCCCTGGGGATGGGGCTGTGAAAAAGCCTTACTTGCGGTTGAAGATCTTGAAGATATCGTCAAAGGGATCGCTCTCCGGCTCGTCCTTGCCGTTCTCATCCAGCGGAGTGGGCGGGACCACCGGGCCCACGCCGGGAGGAACGATGCTGGGCTTGTCCTCCTTGGCGGGCTCCTCCTTGCCGGGGACCGGGTTGGCCACGCCGCCAAAGCCGGTGGCGATCACGGTGACCCGCAGTTCGTCCTCCAGCTCCTCGTCGAAGGCGGCGCCCATCATGAACAGCGCCTCCGGATCGGCCACCTCCTTGACCATGTTGGTGGCGGCCTCCACCTCCTCCAGCCCCATGTCCACAGGGCCGGTGATGTTGACGATGATGCCCCGGGCTCCCTGGATCGACGTCTCCAGCAGGGGGCTGTTGATGGCGATGCGGGTGGCCTCCTCGGCCTTGTTCTTGCCCGCGGCCCGGCCCACGCCCATGTGGGCCAGCCCCGCGTCCTTCATGACGGCGGTGACGTCGGCAAAGTCCAGGTTGATGAGACCCGTGGTCTTGATCAGATCGGAGATGGACTGCACCGCCTGGCGCAGCACATCGTCGGCGATGGCAAAGGCGTTGGCAAAGGTAATCTTCTCGTCAGTGGCGTACTTCAGCCTGTCATTGGGGATGATGACCAGGGAGTCCACCTTCTCCTTGAGCTCCTCGATGCCCTTCATAGCCTGCTCCATCCGGCGGCGGCCCTCAAAGGCGAAGGGCTTGGTGACCACGCCCACGGTGAGCACGCCCTTCTCCTTGGCGATCTCCGCCACCACAGGGGCCGCGCCGGTGCCGGTGCCGCCCCCCATGCCGGCGGTGACGAACACCATGTCGGTGCCCTCCAGCAGGGCGGCGATCTGCTCCTTGCTCTCCTTGGCAGACTCCCGGCCCACCTCGGGGTTAGCGCCGGCGCCCTTGCCGCCGGTGAGCTTTTCGCCGATGGCCAGCTTCTGGGTGGCCTGGGATGCGTTGAGGCACTGGCGGTCGGTGTTCACTGCGATGAACTCCACCCCCTGCATCCCGGACTGGACCATCCGGTTGACCACGTTATTTCCGCCGCCGCCCACGCCGATGACTTTCAAAACGTCCTCGCCCCGGACGCCGGAGTCCATCATAAATGGCATAAAATACCCCTCCTGTGTCATATGTCAAAGAAATAGGATGTATCTGAAAGAAGAACTAGCTGTTGTAAGCTGTCTTTTTGCGCGAAACTATATCTTGTAATATTGTAGTCCATTTTCCTGGTCTGGTCAATAGAAAAAGCTGTATTTTTGGGTCCCTTTCTGAAAAAAGCGGTCCCGTCCCCCGGGGGAGCGGGACCGCGCTGGCCGATCAGCCCTGACTGTAGTAGACCTTGCCCTCCACGATGGTGAAATCCAGGGTGCCCGAGCCGCTGCGGTCGATCGGGCGCTTCTCGTTTTCAAAGGCCTGGTCCATCAGGTACATGATATAGCTGAAATCCCCGGTGGAGGGGATCTTCAGCTGGAAGTCCAGATAGTCCACCACCAGCACCCCCGGCCGGGAACAGTCCAGGGCGGAGCAGTCAGCCAGGATCCCCCACTCGTCCATGGCCGTCAGCAATCCCAGCACATACTCCAGCCGGGAGGCGTATTCCTCTTCCACCGTCACCGCCTCCCCCAGGATGGGGCTCTGGGCGGTCAGGCCGGTGATGGACATGACCTGGCCGGGGGAGCTGACCTGCTCGAGCACCTTGCCCTGAGAGGCGATATACCACCAGCTGTCCCCGTCGGAGATGGCCGCGGCTGCGGTGTGCTCCTCGATGGTGAGCACCACCGTGTCCGGCAGCGCCCGGCGGATGGACACCGAGCTGACATAGGGCAGCCGCGACCGGATCCGGGCGGCGATCCGGCTGGGGGACAGGGCGATGAGATTGTCGCCCTGCTGGATGCCGGAGGCCTCGATGACCTCCTCGGCGGTGTAGCGGGAATTGCCGGACACCGTGATGCCGTTCACCCGGAAGAACACCACGCAGGCTGCGGTGAGCGCCGCGACCACCAGCAGCACGGACAGCAGCTTGTAAAAAAAGCCGAACCGCCCCCGCCTCCGCCTTGGTCTGGACTTGTGCCTGCGCTCCTGGGCCACGCCTTACGCCCCCTTTATCTGGTCTGTCTCTTCCCGCCGGGCCATCGTCCCGCCCAGGCGGCGCACCATATCCTCCAGTCCGGCGTACCCCCGGTCGATGTGGTGCACGCCGCCGATCACCGTCTCTCCCTCCGCGCCCAGGGCGGCCACCGCCAGGGCGCCGCCTCCCCGCAGGTCGGCGGCCTCCACCCTGGCCCCGTGGAGCCGGCGCACCCCCCGCACCAGGGCCACCCGGCCCTCCACGGCGATGTCCGCCCCCATCCGGGCCAGCTCGGACACATGGCGATAGCGGCTGTCGAACATATTCTCCACAAATATGGTGGTCCCCCGGCTGGCCGCCAGGGCCGCCATCACCGGGGCCTGGGCGTCGGTGGGAAAACCGGGGTAGGGGGCGGTGCGGATGGTGGGCACCCCCCGCAGGGGCCGGGCAGGATCCCGGAGGAGGGTGACCCCCTGTCCGTCGCTGTACACCCGGCAGCCCGCCTCGGTGAGCACGGCGCTCACCGTGGCCACGTGCCGCCAGTCCACCCCCCTGAGGCGGACGCTCCCTCCCGCCGCCGCGCCGGCGCTCAGGAGGGTGGCGGCCACGATCCGGTCCCCCATGATGGTATAGTGTCCCCCGGAGAGGGGACGCATCCCCTCCACCACGATCACCGAGCTGCCAGCCCCCCGGACCTGGCCCCCCAGGGCGTTGAGGAACCGCTGGAGGTCGCCGATCTCCGGCTCCCGGGCGGCGTTGGAGATGTAGGTGGTCCCCTCCGCCCCCATGGCCGCCAGCATGGCGTTCTCCGTGGCCCCCACGCTGGGGATGGACAGCTGTATGTCGCAGCCGGTGAGCCTGCCCTCACAGCGCAGGCCCTCCGTGCCCGCGGCCACATGGGCGCCCAGGGCGCGCATGGCCGCCAGATGTAAGTCGATGGGCCGGGGCCCCAGCTCGCAGCCGCCGGGGTAGGTCAGCCGGACCGCGCCGGTCCGGGCCAGCACCGGCCCGAGAAAGATGATGGACGAGCGCATGGAGCGCATCAGCCGTTCCGGGATCTGGTCCCCGTCGGCGTCCGACGGGTCCAGGGTGAGCGCCCCGTCCTCCCACCGGGCGGTGCAGCCCAGGTGCTCCAGGATCTCCAGGGCCGCCGACACGTCGGTGAGCCTGGGGCAGTTGTGGATGGTCACCTGCTCCCGGGTGAGCAGGCAGGCCGCCAGGATCGGCAGCACGCTGTTCTTCGCCCCGTGTACGGTGAGCTCTCCCTCCAGGGGGGTCCCCCCGGAAACCAGCAATTCGCTCATGAAAAGGCCTCCCCATCAGATGAAGTCAAACCATCCTATGAGAAAGGGCCCTGTTTGGTTAGTGGGCTTTGCCCATCAGCTCCATGAGCGCCTGGTAGATATCCTCCGCCGCCGTGGGCGCCGCCAGGGACAGCTGGGCCTGGCGCATCCTGTCCCGACCCGCCCCGTCGTCCAGCAGGCCCCGCACCGCCTGGTAGAGCTTCTCGCCTGTGCAGTCCTTCTCCTCTATCAGCAGCGCCCCGCCCCGGTCGGCCAATACCTTGGCGTTCTTGAACTGGTGGTTGGCGGTGACGTTGGGGGAGGGCACCAGGATGGCGGGCTTTCCGGTGGCGGTCAGCTCGCTGAGGGTGGACGCCCCGGCCCGGCACAGCACCAGGTCCGCCGCGGCCATCACCGTGGGCATGTCGTAGATATACTGCCGCAGGTCGAACTCCTCCGGGTCCAGTCCCCGGCCGGACAGTCCCTGCTCCATGGTCTCAAAGTCCCGGCCCGCGCCGTGGATGTGGTGGAAGGGCCTGTCCTCCTCCCGCCAGCAGGCCATGAAGTCCAGCATCTCGCGGTTCATCACCGACGCGCCCAGGGAGCCCCAGAAGGACAGCACCAGGGGCCGGTCATCGGTCAGGCCCAGCTTGGCCCGGGCCTGCTCCCGGTCAAGTGCGAAAAAGTCCGGCCGCACCGGGGTGCCCGTCACCTTGACCTTGGACGCTTCCTCATAGCTCCTGACCGCCTCCTCAAAGCCCACCATCACCAGGTCCACCGACTTGGCCAGGGTCCGGGTGGTCAGGCCCGGGCTGGCGTTGGACTCGTGGATGGCGGTGGGGATGCCCATGCGGGCGGCCTGCCGCACCGCGGGGAAGGAGGCGTAGCCCCCCGTGCCCACCACCAGGTCCGGGGAGAAGTCCTTCAAAATGCCCGCCGCCTGGCGGCGGGACCGGATCACGTTCCAGGCGCTCTTCAGGTTGTGGCCCCACTGCTTGGGGGACAGGGAGCGCCGGAAGTTGGAGATGGTCACCGTTGCGATGGGGTAGCCCTCCTGGGCCACCAGCTTCAGCTCCATGCCTCCGTCCGCCCCCACAAAGAGCACCTGGCAGTCCGGGTGATGCCGCTGGAACACCCGGGCCAGGGCCACCGCGGGATAGACGTGTCCCGCAGTGCCGCCGCAGGTCAAAAGCAGTTTCATGTCTGCCTCAGTCCTTTCAAACTTGTCATTTCTCTTGTGCTGTGCCTGGAACAGCCGCGTCTTTCTGCCGAAAAGGGCTTCGCTTTTTCCAACAAGCGCTATCCCGCCCTGGCGGCGGGGATCTGCCGGGATACGCTCAATATCATGCCCATTTCCGCCAGCTGTATCATCAGCGCCGTGCCGCCGTAGCTGAAAAAGGGCAGGGAGATGCCGGTGGGCGGGATGGCCCCGGTGACCACGCCGATGTTCAAAAACACCTGGGCGGCCAGCAGGGTGTTGATGCCCACGATGAGCAGGGTGCCGAACCGGTCCCTGGCGTGGAGGGCCAGCCAGTATCCCCGGATGATGAGCAGGGCGAAGAGCAGGATGATGATGCACGCCCCGATCAGCCCCAGCTCCTCGCAGACGATGGCAAAGATGAAGTCGTTGTGCTCCTCCGGGAGGAACAGGTATTTCTGCTTGCTGTTGCCCAGCCCCACCCCCAGCAGGCCGCCGGAGCCGATGGCCGTCTGGGACTGGATCACCTGGTATCCGGTGTCCGACGGGTCGCTGAAGGGGTCCAGCCAGGAGTTGATGCGGTCTGTCATGTATTCTGTCTGGGTGATGATGATGGTAAGCGCCCCTATCACCAATGTCCCGGCGGCCACAAACCAGCCCAGCCGGATACCAGCGGCAAACAGAACTGACGCCGCGGCAATGACGATGAGGATCATGCCGGACATATGGGGCTGGAGGGCGATGGGAATGAGCACCGCCAGCAGGGCGATCCCATAGGGGATGAGCTCTAAAAAGCCGATTCGGTCCAAAAAACTCCCGATCCGCCCCGCCAGGGTCCGGCGGTTCCACTTTTTCGGCTCTTTCAGCTGGTCCCGCCGCTTGGACAATCGGGCGGAAAAAAACAGGATGATGCCCACCTTGGCGATCTCCGACGGCTGGAAGCGGATGCCGAACAGGCTGATCCACCGCTTGGCGCCGCCGCCCCTGCCCCCCAGCGGGGTGAACACCAGCAGCAGCAGCACGATGGCCGCGCCCAGCACCAGGACCGACATCCAGCGGTAGCGCTGGTAGTCGATCTTGGAGATGATGAACATGGCCACCAGGCCCATGACGGCGAAGATCAGCTGCCGCTGGAAGTAGTAGTAGGGGTTGCCCCCGGTGTCGATGCTGGCGTCCAAATTATAGTAGGCGGAGGGGTAGGAGGCGGACAGCAGCATCACCAGCCCCACCACCAGCAGGAGCATCATCAGGGTCAGGAAGGGCAGGTCGACGGGCCCCCGGGCCAGCTGTTCTTCGATGGTCAGGTCCCGCTTGGCTTTTCTGGGCATGGCCGCACTCCTTTCCCGTTTCTTGCCGCGGTCCGCTCTCAGCGGGCGGGGCCGCGCCGCCCGGCGTCACACCGCGTAACGATACATGACCCCCACGAAGGCCAGCAGGCAGAAGGCGATGGTGATGCCCGCAAAGGTGAGCACGATGCGCACCTCGCTCCAGCCGCCCAGCTCCAGGTGGTGGTGCAGGGGGGCCATGCGGAAGATGCGCTTGCCGTGGGTGATCTTGAAATAGGCCACCTGGATGATGTCGCTGAGGGTCTCGGCGATATAGATGATGCCCACCGGGACCAGCACCAATGGCGCGTCCAGGGCAAAGGCCAGGCCGCACACCGCGCCCCCCAGGAACAGGGAGCCGGTGTCCCCCATGAACACCTTGGCCGGATGGAAGTTATACAGCAGGAAGCCGATGAGGGAGCCGGCCAGCGCCCCGGCGAACACCCCCACCGCCCCCTTGTCCCACCATGCGGACAGCACCGCGAAGAACACCGCCACCGGCAGGGTCACCGAGGCGGCCAGGCCGTCCAGCCCGTCGGTGAGGTTCACCGAGTTGACGCACCCCACGATGACAAAGGCGGCGAACACCATGTACACCGGCCAGGGCAGGGTGAGATAGGTATTGACAAAGGGGATATACAGGTTGGCGGACAGGTGGTGGGTGGAGCGCAGCAGGGCCAGGAAGGCCACCGCCGCCGCCAGCTGGAGCAGGAACTTCCACCCCGCCGTCAGCCCGGTGTTCTCATGCTTTTTCACCTTGGCGTAGTCGTCCACAAAGCCGATGGCCCCGTACACCAGGGCGAACACCAGCACGAACAGGGCGCTGAAGTCCCCGGCGGCAAAGTCCCGCCAGCCAAAGACCAGCACGCAGATGGTGATGGCCGCCATGAACATGATGCCCCCCATGGTGGGGGTGCCCTGCTTGGACATGTGCCAGGATGGGCCGATCTCCTTGATGGACTGCCCCGCCTTCATGGCCCGCAGGGCGGGGATCAGGAACCAGCCGATCACCGCCGTCAGGACCAGGGTGATGATACCGGACCAAATGCTCGTCATGGGTAGATCCCTCCGTTACTCTCTTTTGTTCCGCGTCAGACACGCTCACCGCATTTTACCCCAGTGGGGGCGGCTTTTCAATGGTGAAATGTCACACACTTACACCGCTCTGGCCCAGCCGCCTCACCGCTTCCCACAGGGGCATGCCCAGTCCCACGGCGCAGGCCAGGGCCGCCAGGGGGCCATAGAGCTCCGCCCCGTCGTCCGCAGGCAGGCGCACCCGGGCGATGTCCCGGTCGGTGAGGGCCTCGAACTCCAGCCGGCCCCAGCGCAGGTTGACGTTCTTGGCCGTCAGGTCCGCCTGGTCCCGCCCGTCGGAGTAGGCGAAGGCCCTGCTCCCCAGCGTCCTGGCCAGGCGGCGGCCCGCCGGGTCGTCCAGGCTGACCACGGTGAGGGGATGGCCGGGCAGGGCCCAGCGGGCGGCGGCGCACTCGCTCAGGCCCTGGCTGGGGCGCCGGGGGCGGAAATTCTCCACCACCACCGCCCGGTAGGGCCCCTCCCCCGCCCGGCCCATGGCCAGGTCATAGGGGTCCAGCTGCTCCACCGGGCCGCCCAGCACCCGGCGCAGGGCCGGGGCGGCGGCGCTGGGGCCGCAGCTCACCACGGCCACCGGCCGCTCGTCAAGTCTGATATCCATAGTCGATCACGCTGCTGACGAAGTGGACCTCCACAACGGTCCCCCGCTCCACCTTGGTGCCCGCGTCGATGGACTGGCTGGAGGCGGTGATGTCCGAGTCGTAGTCGTCCACCACGCCGGTGATGCGCACGAACAGGCCCAGCTCCTCCAGGGTCTCCTTGACCTTGGCAGGGGTCATGCCCACCACGTTGGGCATCTCCACCTGGTCCTCCGGCACCTCCTCGCCCATGTAGAGCACCACAGTGGACCCGCCGGGGATGGACAGGCCGCCGGAGGGCAGCTGCCCGGTGACCGTGGCGCCCTCGCCCACCGTGCGGTAGGAGAAGCCCGCCTTTTCCAGTTGTTCCACCGCCGAATCCAGGTCATACCCCGCCAGGCTGGGCACCACCGTGTCGGCGCCGGACAGCTCCTCATAGGTGTACTGCTTCTCATAGCCCATGTAGTCCAGGATCTCCGCGATCAGCTGGCCGGCGATGGGGGCGGCCATGTTGCCGCCGGAGATATAGGTGCCAGACGCTGTGGTGGTCGCGCCGGGGGAGGCGCGCTTGGGGGAGTCCAGGGCCACCAGCACCAGCACCTGGGGGTCGTCGGCGGGGGCAAAGCCCATGAAGGACACGATCACGTCGTCGGTGTCCTGATCCCGCTTCTCCGAGGTGCCCGTCTTGCCGCCAATACGATAGCCCGCCATGTAGGCGTTCTTGCCCGTACCGTTGGCCACCACGCTCTCCAGCATGGTCCGGAGGGTCTCAGAGGTGGACTCGCTGATCACCTGGCGCACCTCGGTGGTCTCGTGGTAGTACAGGGTGTTGCCGTCGCTGTCGGTGATCTTCTCTACCACATAGGGCTCCAGCAGGTGGCCGCCGTTGATAACGCTGGCAAAGGAGGTGATCATCCGGATGGGGGTGATGCGGAAGGTCTGGCCGAAGGAGGCCACCGCCAGGGAGGACAGGCCGTTCTCGCTTTTGAAGTATTCCTCGTCCCAGAACACATCCTCGCCTTCGCCGGACAGGTCGATGCCCGTCTTTTCAAACATGCCGTAGTCCTCCAGGTACTGCCAGAAGGTCTCCGCCCCCATGCGCATGGCGATCTCCATCAGGGCGCAGTTGCAGGAGTTCTCCACCGCCTCGGTGAGGGTCTGGGTACCATGGCCCGTCCGCCGCTGACAGTGGATGGTGTGGCCGCCGATGGTGGTGGAGCCGCCGCAATAGAAGGTGTCGTCCATCGAGATGACCCCCTCCTCCAGCGCCGCGGCCACCACCAGGGGCTTGAAGGTGGAGCCGGGCTCGTAGGTGTCGGTCAGGGCCTTGTTGTACAGCTGGGTGTCCCACGCTTCCTTCCAGGCGGCGCTGTACTCGTCGCTGTCGGTGCCGTAGGTCTCGGCCACGGCGGCCAGCTCCGCCTGGAGGTTTTCATCGATGATGGCGTTGTAGTCGTTGGGGTCGTAGTCCGGCGAACTGGCCATGGCGTAGATGGCCCCGGTCTGGGGGTTCATGGCGATGACGAAGCCGCCGTTCTGTACGTCATAGGCCTCGATGCCCTCCTGGAGCAGCTGCTCGGCCAGGGACTGGATGGACGAGTCGATGGTGAGGGTCAGGTCCGCCCCGTCCTGGGCGTCGATGTAATTTTCATAGGAGGACAGCATCTGGAAGCCTTTTCCGGTCTTGGCGGTGACCACCCGGCCGGTCTCGCCGGACAGCTCGTCATCGTACAGGGCCTCCAGCCCGGCGGAGCCCACCTTCTCTCCGCCGCTGTTCTCATTTTCCGACATGAAGCCCAGCAGGTGGGAGGCGATGGTGGACTGGGGGTAGTACCGCTTGGCGGTGGGGGTGAGGGCCAGCATGGCGGACATGCCGATCTTGCTGTTGTCCGAGATAAAGTCCCGGATGGGCTGGGCCTCCTCGTCGGTGAGCTCCTCGGCCACCACCTCATACTGGGAGTTGGTGCGCTCCATCCGGGCGTCCAGCTTCTCCCGGTCCAGCCCCAGCTGGTCCACCAGGAAGTCCGCGATCAGGTCCCGGGTATCCTCGATGGCCTGATCCACCTTGTCCTCGTCCACCTCGCCGTTCTCGTCCTGGTAGTCCTTATCGTCCTCCGCCTGCTCCGTGATGGTCTGCACGATGTCCAGGGGAGAGAGGATGAGCTTATAGACCGTGCCCGAGGCGGCCAGGGTACGGCCGGAGGCGTCGTAGATACTGCCCCGGCTGGCGCTCACCTTCACGTCCCGGGTCTGGATATCCGCGGCCCGCTCGGTCCACTGGTCGTACTGGACGATCTGGAGCTTCCACAGCTGGGCCACCAGAGGGATGAAGATCGCGATGCCGAAAACGCTCATGAGGAAGATGGTCCGGCGCAGCAGGCTGCGGTTGGCTCTGCGGTCTTTCTTTCTGCTGCTGCTTTTGCGCATGTCGTCCATGGCGGATCTCCTTTCTCCGAAACATCGGGAAAGGGCGTAAGACACCGCCGTTCTTACGCCCCACATATCTGTATTGCCGGGTCTGCTTTTAGTGTATGTGTCCCTCCGGTCTTGTTATGACAGCAGACCGCTGACCAAATTCTCCAATCGGTCCACCAATCCGGGGATGCCCCCGGACGCCTGCTCGTAATAGATGATGCTGTCCGCCTCAGACAGGTCCAGGTACACCGTGTTGGAGGAGTTGGCCTTGACCATGGTGCCGCTGGCGGTCAGCTGCTGCTCGATCTCCTCCAGATCATAGACCAATTCATACTGGGCCATGAGCTCCTTCTCCTCGCTCTGGAGCTCCTCCAGCTGGTCCTGAAGGTCATAGGTCTCATCGGCCACCGTCACCAGCTGGATGAGGGTGGAGAGCATGAAGAACACGCACAGCGCCACGGCGGCAAAGCCCACGATGGCGAAGGGCGCTATGGCGCCCTGGGCGCGGACCTCTACCTGGGGACGGGCGGCCACCCGCTCCCTGGGCTGGACCCGGGGGCGGCGGCGGGGCTGTTCCGCCTCCCTGCGGGCGGGCGCACGGACCGCGCTGGATGGATACTCAGGCTGATAGGCGACGTTCCCATAGGTGGGATATCTTCTCGTCCTGCGCTCAGTGGCCATAAAAACTCTCCTCCGGTGTCAAAAGGTATCTGCACACACCCCTCTCCCGGAAGGGTGTTCAGGCCATCGAAAAAGGCAAAGCCTTTTTCGACGGATGGGTTGCGGCCCGCCGCAGCGCACTCACCGCAAAGGGCGCGGTTCGCACGTTTGCGGGCCGAGAAGTGTTTTCGTCCACGCACATGTCACGGCCGAAAACGAATTTGAATTTTTTCGCGCCTGCGGGCGCGAACTCTGCGAGGCTTTTTCGACGCTCTCTGTCGTCATAATTTCTCCGCGATGCGCAGCTTGGCGCTGCGGGCTCTGGGGTTGTCCTCCAGTTCCTCGTCCCCCGCCACGATGGGCCGCCGGCCGATCAGCCTGGCCCTGGGCTTCTTCCCGCACACGCACACCGGGAAGTCCGGCGGGCAGGTGCATCCGGAGGCCCACTGGGCGAAGGCGGACTTCACCAGACGGTCCTCCAGGGAGTGGAAGGAGATGACGGCGATGCGCCCTCCGGGCTTCAGCAGGTCCAGAGCTGCGTCCAGCATCCGCTCCACCTCGCCCAGCTCGTCGTTGACGGCGATGCGGATGGCCTGGAAGGACCGCTTGGCCGGGTGCTGCTTCTCCCGCCGGGCCTTGGCGGGCATGGCCTGGCGGATGAGCTCCGCCAGCTGCCCGGTGGTCTCGATGGGGGCCTGCTGCCGGGCGCGGACGATGGCCGCGGCGATGGGGCCGGAGTAGCGCTCCTCCCCGTACTGCCACAGGATGCGCTTGAGCTCCTCCTGGCTCCAGCCGTTGACCACGTCAAAGGCGGTGAGGGGGGCGGACTGGTCCATGCGCATATCCAGGGGCGCGTCGTGCTGGTAGGAAAAGCCCCGGCTGCCGTCGTCCAGCTGGGGGGAGGACACCCCCAGGTCAAAGAGCATCCCGTCCACCCCGGAAATGCCCAGCCGCTGCAAAATATTTGCCACGTCCCCGAAGTTTCCGTGGACCAGGGTGACCTTGTCCATATGGCCCTCCAGCCGCCCGGGGGCGGCGTCCAGGGCGGCCTGGTCCCGGTCGATGGCAATGAGCCGTCCGGTGGTCAGCCGTGCGGCGATCTCCCGGCTGTGGCCTGCCCGGCCCAGGGTGCCGTCCACATAGATGCCGTCGGGCCGGATATCCAGCCCCTCCAGGCACTCGCGGAGGAGCACCGGCTTGTGTGTCAGTTCCATAGCTCAGATCCCCAGCCCTTCCAGCAGCGCGGCGATGGTCTCGGGGTTGAGCTGCTGCTGGGTCTTGGCCTTCCAGTTGTCGGCGCTCCAGATCTGGGCCCGGTCGTTGTTACCGGTGATGACCACGTCCCGGTCGATCTTGGCGTAGTCCTTCAGGTAGCCGGGCACCTGGAAGCGCCACTGCTTGTCCGCCTCACACAGCTGGGCGGAGGCGAAGAACACATCCATGGAGGCGGCCTGGGCGGTGGTCAGGTTGGCCACCCGCTCCTGGAGCTTGTTCCAGGCGGCCATGGGGTAGAGGGTCAGGTTCTCCTTGACCCCCACCGCCAGATAGAAGGTGGAGCCCAGCTCGTCCCGGAGCTTGGCGGGCACGATGAGACGGCCGGCGCTGTCGATGCTGTGCTCATAGGTGCCGGTCATCCCGCTCTCCTCCATTTCGCTCCGTTTTTAGGCTATATTACTCCATTTCACTCCAATAGTGGTTTTAGTATACCCCGCCCCTCCAAAAAAAGCAAGCACTTTTTTTGAGGAAAACCCTGGTATTCCAAGGGATTTCAGCTCCCCTTCAGGCAGGAAAACATACGTTCGAGTCCCCGTTCCCCTTGTTCCTTCCGGGTATTGTATCTTCCCCCTCGACCAGACACAATATTTTGTGTCCGAGGCAAAAGAAAAGCGCCGGCAGGTCTCCCCTGCCGGCGCTTTGCTGTCATAAAAATTTTTTATGTCTACTTTTCCGCTGTCCGCCCTCACTCGTCCGCCTCGGCGTCGTACATACGGCTGCTGCCGCCCTGGGCCGGCGCGGAGGAGGGGCCGCCCACGGCGGAGCGGAACCGGGAGCGCACCTGGCGCATCTCGCTGTGTGCCTCGGCCAGGGCCTCCTCGGTCCGGCGCAGCACGTCCTCGCAGTATTCGTTGGCCGAGCGGCGGACCTCCTTGGCCTTGGCCTCCGCCTGGGCCACCAGCTCGTTGGCCTTCTGCCGGGCCTGGTTCATCACCCGGTCCTCGCTGACCATCTGGCTGGCCTCGATCTCCGCCCGCTTGCGGATCTCGTCGGCCTCCCGCTTGGCGGCGGCCACATACTCGTTGCGGGCGTTGAGGATCTTCCTGGCCTCGGCCAGCTCCACGGGGAACTGGGCCTTGATGTCGTCCAGCAGATCCAGAGCCTTGTCTCGATCGATGACACATTTTTCACTGCTCAAGGGCGCGTTTTTTGCCTCGTCTATCATGTCGAACAGCATATCGACCAGTTCTTCCACACCTGTGGCCATGGCGCTCACTCCTTTTCATGTGTGATGTGATCCATTTTTTCCTGCACCTGTTCGATGATCTGCCGGGGCACGAAGTCGGACAGGTCCGCCCCATACCGGGCCATCTCCTTGACCACGGTGGAGCTGAGGTAGGCGTACTTGGGGCTGGTGTACAAAAAGATGGTGTCCAGCTTTGGGTACAGCTTGGCGTTGACCATGGCCATCTGGATCTCCGCCTCATAGTCGGACACCGCCCGCAGCCCCTTCACCAGCACCCGGGCCCGGTTGCGCTTGGCATAGGCGGCCAGCAGCTCCCGGGAGCAGTCCACCCGCACGTTGGGGATGTCCTCGGTGACCTTTCGGATGAGCTCCACCCGCTCTTCCGGGGTGAACAGCCCGGAGGACTTGCTGGAATTGACGCTGACGCACACGATCAGCTCGTCGAACATGGCAGCGGCACGCTTGATGATGTTCAGGTGGCCCAGGGTGACCGGGTCAAAGCTGCCGGGGTAAATGGCTCGTCTCATGGTCAAACACTCCTACGGTAATGTCTGCTGGACCGATCGCAAAGCGCTCTATTCGCGCAGCCCAGCCGCGCGATCCCTCCCACAAGCGCCGGGACCGGCGTCCGCGGGAAAGCTCCAGCCATTGCCGCAATGCGCCCGAACAAAGCCAACGGGTCTTGAAAGCCTTGCCTTTCAGGGCTTTCGGCATTGTTCAATACGCATTGCGGCAGACGGTCAGCTTGATCTTCCCGTACCGGTAGTCACGCACCTTCTCATAGGGGGCAGGCAGGGCCGGCAGCCGATGGTCCGCCGGACTTTCGCTGATTATTATACCATTTCTTGATACGATGTCAATCTCGGCTATATATCCCAGGGCCCGCTCCAGATCGCCGGAGGCATAAGGCGGATCTAAAAACACCAGGTCATACTTCTCCCGGGCGGACTTCAGAAAGTCCATAAAATCCCGCTGGTACACGGCGGCGCGCCCCTCCAGCCCGCAGGCGCGGAGGTTCTCCCGCACCACTCTGACCGCCGCGGGGGCCTGGTCCACGAAGTCGCAGAAGGCCGCACCCCGGCTGAGGGCCTCGATGCCCAGCTGCCCTGTGCCGGCGAACAGGTCCAGCACCCGGCGCCCCTCGATGTCGAACTGGATGATGTTGAACAGACTTTCCTTCACCCGGTCGGTGGTGGGCCGGGTGGAGAGCCCGGGCAGCTCCTTGAGCCGCTTGCCCCGGGCGGTGCCGGTGATGACCCGCATCACGCCGCCTCCTCTTCCTGTGTCGTTTCTCCCTGGATGGTCACGCTGGGTCGAAAAAAGCGCCGCATTTCGCGGCGCTTTTTCTGCTTTCCATGTGTCTTACTCAGAAAAGTCGGAACCGATGAGCTCCACCAGCGCGTTGATGGCGGCCTCCTCATCGGGGCCGTCGGCGATGAGGGAGATGGTGGTCCCTTTTACGATCCCCAGGGAGAGGACGCCCAGCAGGCTCTTGGCGTTGACCCGGCGTTCATCCTTTTCCACCCAGATCGAACTTTTGAACTCATTGGCCTTCTGGATAAAGAACGTGGCAGGGCGGGCATGCAGGCCGACCTGATTGTTTACAGTGGCTTCCTTCATAAACATATCGGTTCCCCCTAAAACTGCGGATTTCAACGGGCCCTTACCCATCCGCTGTGATCCGTACAGCGCCGTCGCGCTCTTTCGTCGTAGTAAGCATACCAAATTTCGCTCCAACCGTCAACGTCAAATTTCACAAATTGCGTACAGGCCCTTTGCAAAAACCGCCATATTCCATCCCAGCGTCTCTCCTTCCCCTGGGCGGGGCTGCGGCCAAAGGCTGCGCCTTGGCCTGTTTCAAGGACTGCGTCCCCGAGGACCTGGCTCCCCCCTGGCGGGGGAGCTGTCACGCGAAGCGTGACTGAGGGGGGAGTCTCCAAAAGCTTCGCCTTTGGAGATACGTTTTTCCGCCCCCATTTCTTTTGACAGCGCCAAAAGAAACGATCAGGTTTCGCCTGACGGCGAGTTTCTTTTTGCTCGCACAAAAAGAAACCAAAAGCCAAGGGCTGGCGCCCTTGGGGACGAGATACCAAAAACCATTTCTTTTGTATGCGCCAAAAGAAACGGTTTTTGAATTCCAAAGAAAAGCGCGTACTGGCCCTTCGGTGCCCCCTTCTATTGAACGGCGCGCAAAGTCAGGACACACAAAGCGCCGCTTTCCGCTGCCGCTGATGCGTACCAAAGCAGCACTGCCCACGGACCACGGTAGAGCGCCTGGCTGGCCCAAAGGGGTCCCCGCCGAAGCCCAGCGAAGCGGGTTCGGTGGGGAGAGGAGGAGCAAGGGAGCGAACGTAATTTTCACCGTCAGGCGGAAATGAAGTTGAGCGGACTTTGCGACGACGAGGTAGCAGGCGTGTCCCGAGGGCCCGGAAAGTTTCTACAACTGCCATCGGAGCGGCAGCGTGAATTAGGGGCCGAGTGTGTCAGCTTACCCCAACGCCGGATGGGATGTGGAGCAGTTCTTATCCTGCGCTCCCGTAAAAACGGGGGTCCGGGGGTGCAGGCGCTTTGAACGAAAGCGCGCCCTTGGCGCTTGAAG
>JAHZFC010000142.1:3374-5405 GCA_019421525.1 Clostridiales bacterium | reverse complement strand
CCATCATCGCCATCACCTTCACCAACAAGGCCGCCGGGGAGCTGAAGGAGCGGCTGGAGCGGATGCTGGGCCCCTCCGCCCGGGACATCTGGGCCTCCACCTTCCACTCCGCCTGCGTGCGCATCCTCCGCCGGGACATCGACAAGCTGGGCTTCCCCTCTTCGTTTACCATCTACGATACCGACGACTCCATCCGGGTGATGAAGGACTGTATCAGGGAGCTGAACTTTGACGACAAGCAGTTCCCGCCCCGGTCGGTGCTGTCCGCCATCTCCCGGGCCAAGGACAAGCTCCAGCTGGCCGCCGACTTCGAAAAGGAGTGTGACAGGTCCGGAGACTTCCGGCTCCAGAAGATCGCCCGGCTGTACAGCCTCTACGAGAAGAAGCTGTGGGAGGCCGGAGCGCTGGACTTTGACGACATCATCCTCCACACCGTCCGGCTGCTCCAGCAGGACGAGCAGGTGCGCGCCTACTATCAGAAGAAGTTCCGCTATGTGCTCATCGACGAGTACCAGGACACCAACAACCTCCAGTATCTCCTGGCCTCCCTGCTGGCGGGGGGACGGGAGAACATCTGCGTGGTGGGGGACGACGACCAGTCCATCTACCGCTTCCGCGGGGCCACCATCGAGAATATCCTGAACTTTGAAAGCCAGTACAAGGGCTGCCGCACCATACGGCTGGAGCAGAACTACCGCTCCACCAAGAACATCCTGGACGCGGCCAACGCCGTCATCCGCCACAACCAGGGCCGGAAGGGCAAGAAGCTGTGGACCGCCGGGGACGCGGGGGACAAGGTGCGCCTGTACACCGCCATGAACGAGAACGATGAGGCCCGGTATGTGGCCGATGTGATCCTGGACGACTACCGGAAGGGACAGCACTGGAACGACCACGCGGTGCTCTACCGGATGAACGCCCAGTCCAACCAGCTGGAGGTGGCCTTCAAGCGCAACGGCATCCCCTACCGGGTCATCGGAGGCACCCGGTTCTTCGACCGGGCGGAGGTAAAAGATATGCTGGCCTACCTGTGTGTGGTCAACAACAAGCAGGACGACCTGCGCCTGCGGCGGATCATCAACAACCCGCCCCGGGGCATCGGGAACACCACCGTGGAGAAGGCAGCCGCCATCGCCGCCCGGGAGGGATCGTCCCTGTGGGAGGTGGTGTCCCGTGCCGCGGACCATCCGGAGCTCCAGAAGGCCGCCGGACGGCTGGGGCAGTTCACCGCCATGATGGATGAGCTGACCGGCTTTGCCCACACCATGGACCTGCCCGCCTTTTATGAGACGGTGGTGGAGCGCACCGGATACGCCGCTATGCTCCAGTCCAAGCCCGACATCGAGAACCGCACCCGGCTGGAGAACGTGCGGGAGCTGCTCACCTCCATCAACGGCTACATGGAGAACGCCGAGGGAGAGCCCTCCCTGGCGGGCTTCCTGGACGAGATCGCCCTGTATACCGACCTGGACAGCCACGACCCGGACGAGGACGCGGTGGTGATGATGACCATGCACGCGGCCAAGGGACTGGAGTTCCCGGTGGTGTTCGTGGTGGGCATGGAGGAGGGCATCTTCCCCGGCATGCGCACCATCGGCGACGCGGAGGAGATGGAGGAGGAGCGGCGGCTTTGCTATGTGGCCCTCACCCGGGCCAAGCAGCGGCTGTACCTGACCTGCGCCGGGCAGCGGATGCTCTTCGGCCGCACCAGCTCCAACCGGCCCTCCCGCTTTGCCGGGGAGATCCCCGCCGAGCTGCTGGAGCAGTCGGGCCGGAATTACCTGGACCCCGGCCGGGACGAGGACTGGGACGGCTTCGACCAGACACGCCCCGCCGTCTCCACCTACCGCGATCCCTACAGCCGGGGCCAGGGCGGCTATGGCCGTCCCGCCGCCTACAGCCGCCCGACCGCAGGCGGAGAGGGGGGGAGCCGCTATGGGCGGGGCGGCGCCTACGACCCGTCACGCCCCGCCCGCGCCAGCCGCCTGGACACCGGATATACCGCCCCCAGCCAGTCCGGGGCCGCCCTGC
>JAHZFC010000142.1:0-3364 GCA_019421525.1 Clostridiales bacterium | reverse complement strand
CAAGGCATTTGGCCGGGGCATGGTGCTGTCGGTGCAGAAGATGGGGGGCGACGCGCTGCTGGAGATCGCCTTTGACAACGTGGGCACCAAGCGGCTCATGCTCAAGTCCGCCGCCCAGCACATGAAAAAGCTGTGAGGAGGCCCTGTGGGAAGGATGCCGCCATTTCCACAGGGCCGGAGGGTCATTTTTTACAAAACTTTGGCTTGCGATCCTCGCGCGGAGAGCATATAATATGATTTGTTGAGAAAACGGCCTCTGTGAGCACTGCCCAGAGGCCAGTCCAAAGGAAAAG
This sequence comes from Clostridiales bacterium, assembly GCA_019421525.1. Lineage (GTDB taxonomy): Bacteria > Bacillota > Clostridia > Oscillospirales > Oscillospiraceae > Enterenecus. The sequence goes on along the minus strand of JAHZFC010000142.1, from coordinate 3,071 downwards.
GATGTGAGATGCGTCGTGACAGGCGATCCGTTCAGTCGAAGACAACATCAACTGCCGCGGCGCACCTGCTGAGAAAGGGTCACCCTCCTCCTGCCCGTGCGTCCGCTTGCCCATGACCAAATTGGGCACCCTATATTCAAGCGGAACGGCACGGGCCTTTTCATGCCCTTCTGCCGGTTTCGGGAAAGGTGTGGAACATATGCTGACCATTCACAAGACCATCGACGGAAAGATCACCCCCCTGGAGACCGTGGAGGACGGCTGCTGGGTCAACCTGACCTATCCCAGTGAGGATGAGCTGAAAACGGTGTCCGCCACCCTGGGCGTGGACCCTTCCTTCCTGCGGGCCGCCCTGGACGAGGAGGAGACCTCCCGGATCGACAGCGAGGACGGACAGACCCTCATCATCGTGGACATCCCGGCAGTGGAGAAGGACGAGGCCGGAGTGGTGTACTCCACCCTGCCTATGGGCATCGTGGTCACCAGCAAGCACATCATCACCGTCTGCCTGAAGGAGACCTCCTTCATCCGGGACCTGCAGGACGGGCTGGTGAAGGACGTGCGCACCCAACAGCGCACCCGGTTCATCCTGAATATCCTGCTGCTGGTGGCTAAGCGATATCTGAAGTACCTCAAGCAGATCGATAAGACCTATAATTATATGGAAAGCCAGCTCTATAAGTCCCAGCGGAACAAGGAGCTGATCCAGATGCTGGATCTGGAGAAATCGCTGGTCTATATCAACACCTCTTTGAAGGCCAATGAGGTCACCCTGGAAAAGATCCTCCGGGGGCGCATCGTCACCCTGTATGAGGAGGACCATGACCTGCTGGAGGACGTGCTCATCGAGGTGCGCCAGGCCATCGAGATGGCCCAGATCTATTCCTCCATCATCTCCGGCATGATGGATGCCTTTGCCTCCGTCATCTCCAACAACCTGAATGTCACCATGAAGGTGCTCAGTACCATCACCATCCTCATGGCCATCCCCAATATCATCTTCGGCTTCTACGGCATGAATGTGATGGGGCTGCCCCTGGATCAGTTCTGGTGGTTTCCCCTGGTGATCACGGGAGTGGTCATGGTGGTGCTGGCTATCATCCTGAAAAAGAAGGACCTGTTTTAAGGCAAGATCCCCGGGGACTGCGGGCCCCGGGAATCTTTTGCCCAAAGGCGGGACGTGAAAAAAGGACAGAGCCCAGGGCACAAGCCCTGGGCTCTGCTCTTTATCGGGTGCCGGTGGAGCCGAAGCCGCCGCTCCCCCGCGCCGTGTCGTCCAACTCATCCGCCTCCTGGAACCGGGCGGTGAGATAGGGGGCGATGACCAGCTGGGCGATGCGGTCGCCGTGCTCCACGGTGCGCTCCTCCCCGCTGTGGTTGTGGAGGGACACCATCAGCTCCCCCCGGTAGTCCGCGTCGATGACCCCCACCTTGTTGGCCGGGGCCAGGCCCTGCTTGGTGGCCAGGCCGGAGCGGGCGTACACCAGTCCCACATAGCCCTGGGGGATGGCCAGGGCCAGGCCGGTGTGGATGAGCACCGTCTGGCCGGGGGCGATGGTGACGGGGCCATCGGTAAGGGCGTACAGGTCGGCACCGGCGGCGTCGGCGGAGCCGTAGGCGGGCAGCTTGGCCCGGGGGTCCAGGCGCTTGACACAGACAGGGGCGGTCAGCATAAAAATTCCTCCAATTCGGTGATGGATGCGGGGTAGTGTTGGTGGATGAGCAGGCAGGGCCAGCCGCGGGCCTCCATCAGACGCTGGGCCCACAGGGTCTTGCCGGCGTGGGTGCCGCCGGAGAGCAGATAGACCATGACCAGTCTCCTATGTTGTGATGGCCTGGACCGTCATGGCCCCGTCCCACAGCACCACTTGTCCGGCGGCCAGGGACTTGGGCACGTCGATGATGCGCTGGTTGGACGAGCCGCGAAAGCGCAGGGACAGGTCCTTTTTCGCCTCCACGAACTCCCCGTCCACCAGCACGTCGATGAGGGAGAGCATCTCGTCGGTGCACTCGCACCGGGCCCGGCTGGGCTGCCACAGCTCCCCGTCCAGGGTGTAGCCGGAGTAGCACCATACCGTCTTGCCGGGCGATCCCGCCCGCACCCGGCGCAGCAGGGGCAGCAGGGCGCGCTGGTTGGCCGGCTCGAAGGGCTCGCCCCCCAGCAGGGACAGGCCCTTCATGTGGGAAGGGGCGAGGGCGGCGACGATCTTGTCCTCCTCCGCCTGGGTGAAGGGCTGACCGTACTGGAAGTCCCAGGCCTCCGGGTTGAAGCACCCCGGGCAGCGGTGGGTGCAGCCGGACACGAACAGGGACACCCGCACCCCGGGGCCGTTGGCCACATCGGCCCATTTGATGGTGGCGTAATTCATAAAAAACCTCTTTTTGATCAGATCCCCGCCCCCACAGGGGGCGGGGATCTGGTGATCACAGGTGGAGAACGCGGGACTTGATCTCTTTCGTCTTGCCCACGTTCCAGAAATTCTCGCCCAGGTAGCCGCAGGTGCGCCGGGTGACGTTCATCTTGGCGTGGTCCTTGTTGCCGCAGTTGGGGCACTCCCACTCGTTGTCGTCGTTGACGATGATCTCCCCGTCGTAGCCGCACACCTGGCAGTAGTCGCTCTTGGTGTTGAACTCGGCGTACTGGATGTTGTCGTAGATGAAGCGGACCACATCCTCCATGGCCTCCAGGTTGTGGCGCATGTTGGGGATCTCCACATAGGAGATGGCGCCGCCGGAGGAGATCTTCTGGAACTGGCTTTCAAAGGTGAACTTGGAGAAGGCGTCGATATCCTCCCGCACGTCCACATGGTAGGAGTTGGTGTAGTAGCCCTTGTCGGTGACGTCCTCGATGGTGCCGAAGCGCTCCTTGTCGATGCGGGCGAAGCGGTAGCACAGGCTCTCCGCCGGGGTGCCGTACAGGGCGAAGCCCAGGCCGGACTCGCGCTTCCAGCGGTCGGTGGCCTCCCGCAGGTGGTTCATCAGCCGCAGGGCGAACTCCTCCCCCTCGGGCTCGGTGTGGGAGCAGCCCTTCACCAGCTTGGTCACCTCGTACAGGCCGATATAGCCCAGGG
>JAHZFC010000141.1 GCA_019421525.1 Clostridiales bacterium | reverse complement strand
GGCCTTGATCGAGCACTGCGCACCCACCCTGGCCGGCGTGAAGTCCGCCGGGCTGTTTCGCTTTTCTCCAAAAGAGCCGGAGCAGTTCGCCCGGCAGTTCAAGACCTGGCGGGCGTCCCTGGGACGGCGGGGGATCAGCCTGCTGGTGCTGAAACGGTGCCGGAGGACGGGCTCCTATCTGCTGTACTTATATCGGGAGAGCGCCCTGGCCGGTGAGCTGGCAGACCCCCAGGTCCGAGCTTATCTGGCAGAGCAGGGCTATCACGCCGGAGGCAGCTGTCGTGACTTGCTGCGCCAGCTGGCGGGGCGGCTTTGCTTCCAGGAGGGGTTCCCCCATGAGATCGGGCTGTTTTTGGGCTATCCTCTGGCAGATGTGGAGGGATTCATCCAGAACAAAGGGCAGGGCTATGCCTGCTGCGGCCTGTGGAAAAGCTATGGGGACCCGGGGAAGGCCCGGCAGTATTTCGACCGCTGCCGTGCCTGTACTGCCGCCTATAAGCGGAGGTATGCGGATGGGATCCCGCTGGAGCAGATGATCGTGGCGGCATGACTGACATCTCATATGTTTTCATCAAAGAAAGGAATGGTCCATATGGATAAGGTGGCAATCGTATTTTGGAGCGGCACGGGCAACACAGAGGCCATGGCCAACTGTATCGCCGAAGGTATCAAGGAGGCAGGAGGTGAGGCCGTCCTGCTCGCCCCGTCGGAATTTGCGGCCGACCGGCTGGACGAGTTCGGCGCGGTGGCCTTCGGCTGTCCCTCCATGGGGGTGGAGCAGCTGGAGGACAGCGAGTTCGAGCCCATGTTCTCTGCGGCGGAGCCCGCCCTGGGCGGGAAGAAGGTCGCCCTGTTCGGCTCCTATGGCTGGGGAGACGGCCAATGGATGCGGGACTGGTGCGACCGCTGCCGGGCGGCGGGAGCGGACCTGCTGGAAGAGGCGGGGACCATCGCCAATGATGCCCCGGGGGAGGCGGAGCAGGATGCCTGCCGGGATCTGGGGCGGCGGCTGGCCGCCGGGTGATACGAGAAGCAGTACGGCAAAGGGACCGGCCAGAAGGCCGGTCCCTTTCTAAATGTCTGAATGCACACAGAGCGAAATGAGCGGAGACGGTCAGCTCTTTTTCCGCCATTTCAGGAGGAACGCCGAGTTGACGATGACCAGTACGGACCCGGCGTTGTGGACCAGCGCCCCCACCACAGGGTCCAGGATCCCGGTCATAGCCAGAAGGATGGCTATAAAATTGAGGGCCATGGAAAAGGTCAGGTTGCACTTGATGGTGGTCATCATCCGCCGAGACAGACGGAGCAGGTGGGGCAGCTCCCGGATGTCGTCATTGACCAGGGCGATGTCCGCCGCGTCCACGGCGATGTCGCTGCCCACGCCCCCCATGGCGATGCCCACATAGGCCTTTTTCAGGGCGGGGGCATCGTTGATGCCGTCCCCCACCATGCACACCTGGCGGCCCTCCCGCTGGCTGCGGTCGATCCAGGCCAGCTTATCCTCGGGCAGGCAGTTAGCCTGGACAGTCTGGATGCCCACCTGGGAGGCGATGTACTTTGCAGCGTTCTCGTGGTCGCCGGTGAGCAGCACCGGGGCGGCCCCCGCCGCCTGGACCTGTGCCACCATGCCTGCGGCGTCGGGGCGCAGGGTATCGGCCAGGGCCAGGAAGCCGGCCAGCCGGCCATCCAGCGCCACATAGATCACTGTGCACCCCTGGCGGAGATAGTCCTCCGTATGCTCCATGCCGGGCGCCTGGAGCGGGATGCCGTTTTCCTGGAGCAGCTCCCGATTCCCGGCCAGGACGGTCTTGCCCTCCACCGCCGCCTGGACGCCCCGACCGGGGAGCATCTGGAAATCCTCAGGCTGGGGGAGACCGGCGTGTGCCTCCTCCCGGTAGCAGTGCACCACCGCCTTGCCCAAGGGGTGCTCAGAGCGCAGCTCCGCCCCGGCGGCAAAGGCGTAGAGGGACTGGCGGGACAGGTCGGGCAGCAGAGGCTCCACCGCCGTCACCTGGGGGGTGCCGAAGGTGAGGGTGCCCGTCTTGTCAAAGGTGACCTGGGACACGCCGGCCAGCCGCTCCAAAGCGTCCCCTTCCCGGACCAGGAAGCCGTGGCGGGTGGCGTTGCCGATGGCAGCCATGATGGCGGTGGGGGTGGCCAGCACCAGGGCGCAGGGGCAGAACACCACCAGGATGGTGACAGCCCGGATGATCGCTCCGGTGACCAGCCAAGTGACGGCGGAGGCGGCCAGGGCGATGACCACGATCCAGGTGGCCCAGCGGTCTGCCAGGCCCACGATCTTGGCCTTGCCCGCGTCGGCGGACTGGACCAGCCGGATCATCCGCTGGATGGAGCTGTCCTCGCCCACCTTGGCGGCCTTCATATCAAAGGCGCCGAACTGGTTGACGGTGCCGCTGGACACCTCATCTCCCGGGCCCTTGTCCACCGGGAGGGATTCACCGGTCATCACCGCCTGGTCGATGGAGGTCTGGCCGGAGGTGATGGTCCCGTCCACCGGGATCGTCTCCCCGGGCAGCACCCGGATGAGGTCGCCCACCTGCACATCCTCGGCGGGGATGACCCGCTCGCCGTCACCGGAGATGACCCGGGCGGTGCGGGGGGTCAGGCGGACCAGCTTTTCGATGCCCGCCCTGGCCCTGGCCACGGTCAGGTCCTCCAGCAGGGCGCCCAGCTGCATGATGAAGGCCACCTCGCCGGCGGCGAAGTCCTCCCCGATGCACACCGAGGCGATCAGAGCAATGGACACCAGCACGTCCGCCTTGATGTCAAAGGCGGTGACCAGGCCGATGATGGCCTCCAGGATGATGGGGATGCCGCACAGGATGATGGCCGCCCAGGCCGCGTCGAAGGGCAGGGGGAGAAGGTCGAAGATGCTGACCACCAGGGCCGCAGCGGAGATGGCCAGAAAGACGATATCCCGCCGGGTCCCGCCCCAGTCCAACAGAGCTTGCAGATGCTTCATGACAGTCCTCCTTATACCTATGGGGGTATGTGCGTATATACTATACCCCCTTGGGTATCATCTGTCAAGGAAAAAGTGCCGGCCGCCTGAAGCGGCCGGCACAGACCGATTCGATGGAGAGGAAAGGCCGTGAACAGTCAGGTCATGTTGGCAAAGCGCTCCACCGCCTTGGTGAAGTTGGCGATGGTCTGGTCGGCGTCCCCGTGCTCGATCCCGTCCCGGACGCAGTGCCTGATATGGCCCTCCAGCACCACCTGGCCGCAGCGGTGGAGGGCGGACTTGGCGGCGTTGATCTGGGCCAGCACATCCTCGCAGGGCACATCCTCGTCCACCATCCGGTCGATGGCCTGGACCTGTCCGATGATCTTCTTCAGGCGGCGGTGCAGATTGTCCGCGTCCATACACTGTCTCATGGCGGCGACCTCCTAAGCTGGGATATATCTATTATCGGTCCGCACGGCCCGTTTGTCAAGGGCGGGGCGGTCTCATCACCGGCTGCGGATGAACAGGATGCCCAGGGTGTTGGGCCCGCAGTGGGAGGAGATGGTGCAGCCGGCGGTGGTCTCGATGAGCTCAGAGAACCTGGCGTATTTGCCGACCTCTGCCTTCACCGCCTCCACCGTCTCCGGCGGGCAGGGGGTGTGGGTGACGAAGATGCGGTCCAGCACCAGGTCGTCCCGGCCCTCCAGCCGGTCCCGGACGTACTGGAGCAGCACCTTGTCAAAATTCCCCCGGTACTTTTTGCCCACCTTCATCTTGCCGTCCACCACCTCGATGCAGGGCTTGAGCTTGAGCAGGTTGGCACCCAGGGCGGCGGCGGAGGAGCAGCGGCCGCCCTTCACCAGATAGTCCAGCTTGTCCACCACGAAGCTGGCCTCCACCCGGCCGGTGAGCTCGTTGAGGCAGGTCACGATGTCCTCCGCCTTGTCCCCCCGCCGGGCGGCCAGGGACGCCTCCAGCACCACCAGGCCGTGGCCGGTGGACAGGTTCCGGGAGTCCACCACATAGACATTGTCAAAGTCGGCGGCGGCCATGCAGGCGTTTTGATAGCAGGAGGAGAAGTCGCTGCTGATGGTGATGTGGATGACCGCCTCATACTGGGCGGAGAACCGGGCAAAGCAGTCATGATAATCGGCCACGTTCACCGCCGCTGTGGTGGGCAGCGCTCCGGTGCGCGCCACATAGGAGAACAAGTCCTCCGGACGGGCGTCCACGCCGTCCCGGCAGGTGCGCTCCCCCATGGTGACATACAGGGGCAGCAGGGTGATATCATATCGTTCCAAAAGGGCGGGGGACAGGTCACAGGTACTGTCCGAGGTGATCTTGATCGGCATAAGTAAGGCAGCCTCCCTATGTTTTTTCTGTGTCCGCTATATGTCCTTCATTTTAACATATTTTCAACAAAAGGCAATGCCATTCCGCCAACATGTTGGACATTGCCGGTGCATATGTCTAAATGAGAGGTGGGTGCCATGCTGGGAAGAGTAGTATGGGAGCAGAGCCCGGGCCGGACGGAGCTGGACCTGGAGCGGCTGGGGGGCTTGACCCTTGCCAGAGTCACCGTCCATGTACCGGAGGGACAGGGCCGCCTCCGGCGGCGGATGGGGCTGAGGCGGGCAAGACGGTTTTTTGAACAAAACGGGGTGCGCCGCCTGATCCTGCCCCAGGAGAGCGGGGACAGCGCTTTCTCTGACTTTGGCCGTGTGGACACCCTGCCCTTTCACCGGGCGGTGGCCGACCTGCTGGCCCTTGGCGCCCTGGAGACGGCGGGCGTGGAGCCGGGGCGGGCCTCGGTTGCCCTGTCCGGCCCCAGGCTGTGCCCGGAGCTGCGCGCGGCGGCGGAGCGGCTGTGCCCGCAGGTGCGGGGGCTGGTCATCGATGTGCCGGGAGAGGGGGAGTCCTACGCCGCCTGGCTCCACCGCAGGTATGGTCTGCCCGTCTGCCCGGGGGCGCGGGCGGAGGTCACACTGTCTTTTGGCCCGGGCGGAGGGCAGTGGGGGACGGTGCTGGGCCTGTACGAAGGAGGCGAGGCCCTGGCCGGGCTGAGGGTGACGGGACCAGAGCTGGAGCTGCCCGGGGACTGTGAGGACCAGCTGCTGGCCGCCCTGTGGGAGCAGGGCGGACTGGAACGGGAAAAACTGCGGGTCGAGGGGCGCCGGAGCGCGGGTTGCTCTTGACAAATGGGGGGAAAGTCAATATAATTCCATAGAACATATTGAGATATCATAACAGGGAAAAATCATACCATCATGATATGGAATTTCGGGAGACGGGCGGCGCGGATCGTTGGCGCCGGTCCTGTTTTTCTATTGTTTGAAAGGATGTATTGGACCATGGCGAAAGAATATAAACTGAGTGCGGCGCGCCTTGAGGAGCTCAAGGAAGAACTCAATTACCTCAAGACCGTCCGGGAAAAAGAAGTGGCCGACCAGATCAAGGAGGCCCGTTCCTTCGGCGATCTGTCGGAGAACAGCGAGTATGACGAGGCGAAGAACGAGCAGGGCAAGCTCTACTCCCGCATCGCGGAGCTGGAGG
>JAHZFC010000140.1 GCA_019421525.1 Clostridiales bacterium | reverse complement strand
GCTCCCGGTCATAGATGGACCCGCCGTCCATCCAGGAGATGACCGGCCCCTTCCCCGGCCAGCACACCTGGACGCTCTCATCCAGGGCAGGATTATCCGCGGCGGTGGTCCCCTCCAGTACCAGGGCGATCTCCGGGGTCACGGAAAAAGCCGAGCCAAAGGCACCCCGGGTGCCTACCTCCTCTTGGACAGTGAACACGAAGGTGCAGTCCATGGGCAGGTCCTCTTCCAGCAGCTTGACCAGCACGGCGCAGCCCACCCGGTCATCGATGGCCTTGGCCTTGAGCATCCCGTCGCCAAACTCCACCACATCGCTGACGAACACGCCGCAGTCGCCGGGCTCCACCAGCTCCTCCGCGCTCTCACGGTCCTTCGCGCCGATGTCGATGTAGTAGTCTTCCAGCTTGGGCACCTTTTTGCGCTCCTCCGGAGTGGTCATGTGGATGGCCTTCAGCCCGATGATCCCAGGGATCTTTTTGTCCCCCAGGACCACCTGCTTGCCCAGCAGCACCCGGCGGTCGATACCGCCTACGCAGCCAAATTTCAGATATCCGTCCTCTGTGATAGTCTTGACGATCAGGCCCACCTCATCCATATGGGCGCACAGCATCAGCTTGTTCCCGGTGGACTTCGCGCCCTTTTTCAACACGATGAGGTTGCCCATGGCATCCACCCGCATCTCAGCGGCATAGGGGGCGACCCGTTCCTTGATATAATTTCGCACCTCATCCTCGAACGAGGACACGCCGGGCAGGGCGCACAGCGTCTTGAGCGTATTTACCATTGGGGTCCACCCTCCTCTCCCAGGTCCTTTGCAAAGGCGGCCAGCAGGCGGGCCACCTGCTCGATGTCCTCCGTCTCCAGCACCTCCACGGGGGTGTGCATATATTTCAGGGGCAGAGAGACCACCGAGGTGGCGATGCCCTCGTTGCAGATCTGCATATGCCAGCCATTGGTGCCGGTGTGCCCCTCCATGACCTCTTTCTGGACGGAGATGCCCAGCTGGTCCGCCTTGTCCAGCATCCGGCGGGTCATCCACCGGGTCATGTTGGGACCGATGCCCACGGCAGGCCCGCCGCCGATGACACTGGCCCGGCCGGCGGGGCTGTCCGGGGTCTTACCGTGGGTCACGTCCACCGCCACGCAGAAGTCCGGGGCGATGGTCTTGGTGCCCACGGTGGCGCCTGCGCCGCTGATCTCCTCCCGGGTGCTGCCCATGATGTAGAGGTCCACGTCCAGCTCCTCGTCCTTCAGCAGCTCCGCCGCCCGCAACAGCGTCACAAAGCAGGAGCGGTCGTCCATGGCCTTGGAGCACAGCTGACTGTCCCCCAGCGCCAGGAAGGAGGAACGGAACACCATGGGCGTGCCGATGGGGATCAGGCGCTCCGCCTGCTCCTGGCCCATTCCGGTGTCCACATAGAAGTCCTCGATGGGAGGTGCCTTCTCCCGGTCAGCCGCCGAGAGCACATGGGGCGGAAGGCAGGCCACTACCCCGAACAGGGGTGGGTCGGTGAGGATGGTCAATTCCCGGTCCGGGAGCATCCTGGGGTCCACTCCGCCGATGGTGGCAAATTTCAAAAAACCGTCTTTGATGCCGGTGACGATGAGCCCGATCTCATCCAGATGGGCGTCCAACAGCAATTTTTTCGCGTTGGGACGCCCGCACCGCCGCAGACCGATCACATTGCCCAGGCGGTCGATCCAGACCTCATCCATCAGCGGCTCTAAAAGCTCCTTGGCGACCAGGGCCGCCGGGCGCTCGAACCCGGAGGGGGCGCCCACAGAGCAAAGCCGCTGGAGAGTCTGTCTGATGTCCATGTTATCACCACTTTCTCATAGCTGATCGACAAACTGTTTGAAGGCGTTCCCACGCTCTTCAAAGTTCTTGAATTGGTCAAAGGAGGCGCTGGCCGGAGACAGGATCACCACATCACCGGACTTAGCCATGTCATAAGCGGTATTGACCGCTTCCCCCAGCGTCTCCCGCTCCAGGATCACCGGCTCTCCTGTACGGTAATCCGGTGCGTCAAGCACCGCCTGCTTGATCTTGGGCGCGGTGGCGCCCACCAGGATCAGCACTTTCACCGCCCTGGTGATCTCCGGTCCAAGCGCGTCATAGGGGATATGCTTGTCATAGCCCCCGGCGATGAGGATCACCTTCTGGTCAAAGGAACGCAGGCCCGCAATGGTCCGGCTGGGGCTGGAGGCGATGGAGTCATTGTACCAGCGCACCCCGTTCAGCTCCCGCACCAGTTCGATCCGATGTGGCACCCCGGCAAAGCTCCTGGCAAAGCTGCGGATGGTCTCGTCAGACACCAGGCCATCCACCGCGGCGATAGCCGCCATATAGTTCTCCACGTTATGCACGCCGGGGATCAGGATATCCTTCACCGGGAGCACCGGACGGCCATCAGACAGGATGGTGCCGTCCCGGAGCCAGACGCCTTTCTTCAGCGTTTTTGTCCGACTGAACAAGGTGACCTCTCCCCTGGCCTGATCTGCGAAGGAGGCAGTGATCTCATTGTCCGCGTTGAGCACCAGCTTGCTGTCGGAGGACTGGTAGCGGAAGATGTTCCGCTTGGCGTCCACATACTCCTGCATATCCTTGTGTACGTCCAGGTGATTGGGGGCCAGATTGGTGACCACCGCCACATCGGGGCTCTGGTCCATGGTCATGAGCTGGAAGGAGGAAAGCTCCAGCACTACCATATCGTCCGGGCGCATCTCCCCGGCCTGACTGAGGAGGGGGCGTCCGATATTGCCCCCCACATAGGTCCGATAGCCGGACGCACCCAGCAGACCGGCGATGATGGTGGTGGTAGTGGTCTTTCCATCCGAGCCGGTGACCGCGATGATGCGGCAGGGGCAGACGGAAAAAAACACCTCCATCTCAGATGTCAATTCCGCTCCCGATGCCTTGGCCCGCTCCAACTGGGGCAGGTCCGGGCGCAGCCCCGGGGTGCGGAAGATCACATCCATCTCCTCCAGATGGTCCAGATAATCCTCGCCCAGGCGGCAGGTCACGCCCTTGGCCTCCAGCTCTTCGATCAGGCCGTCAAAGCTGTCCCGCTCTTTTTTATCGCAGGCGGTGACAGAGATGCCAGAACGGCGGAGCAGATCGATCAGAGGGCGGTTAGACACCCCGATACCCAGCACCGCCACGCGCTTGCCCTTCAAGCGCTCTAAATATCCATCCAATGCAGAACGCATAAAACGCCTCCCCTAGTCCAACTGAAAGGGGGAGCGTTTGGCCAGGATGCCAGCGCTTCCCCACTTGGATCATTATACCCCAAAGAAATAGATTTGACAATCCAGGAAACATCAAGTAAAATAACTTTCGCAAGTAAGCTGGACAGCCGCGTGGCAGGGGCGAAAGGCCCGCCATGAGGAAAGTCCGGGCTCCACAGGGCAAGGATAACGGGTAACGCCCGCCGAAGGCGACTTCAGGAAAAGTGCAACAGAGATATACCGCCTTGTTACTCCCCGGCCCCTCACGGGGCCCCGCAAAAGCGGACGCTTTTGTGGGGAGAGGAGGCGCAGCGAAATGAGTGCGGCCTGCCGCTTGCGGCGGGACAAGCGATATGGAGCTTGCGCCGACGAGGTAAGGGTGGAAAGGCGGAGATAAGCGCCCGCCCGATGACTGGGAACTGCTCATCGCTGTAAACTCTATCCGGAGCAACACCGTGGTAACGCAACAGGCCGGCCCGGCCGCGTTTAGGAGGTGGCTGGAGCGCGCTGGCAACAGCGCGCCTAGATAGATGGCTGTCTTAAAGGACAGAACCCGGCTTACAGGCTTACTTGCGCGATATCTGCCGGGAGCGGGGCGCTCAAGTCCCGCTCCCGGCTTTTTTCACGAAAAACCCGGGCAGACTTCCGTCTGCCCGGGTCTCATTTTTCTGTTCAGGAGCTTACTTGCACAGCTCGTAGATGCCGCAGGCGCCCATGCCGCCGCCGATGCACATGGTGACCATGCCATAGGTACCGGCAGTCTCGGGATCCTGGAGGTAGTCCAGCACCTTGCAGGTGAGGAACGCGCCGGTGGCGCCCATGGGGTGGCCCAGGGCCATAGCGCCGCCATAGGGATTGACCTTGTCATAGGGGATGCCGCCGGGAGTGGTGCGGATGCAGGCCAGGGCCTGGGAAGCAAAGGCCTCGTTGAGCTCGATGATGTCCATCTGGTCGATGGTCATGCCGCAGTGCTCCAGAGCCTTGGGGATGGCATAGCGGGGACCCATACCCATCTCAGTGGCGTCGCAGCCGGCGACCTGGAACTCGATGAGCCGGGCGATGGGCTTGATGCCCAGCTCCTTGGCGTAGTCGGAGTCCATCAGGATGACATAAGCGGCAGCGTCGGTGGTCTGAGAGGAGGTGGCAGCGGTGACCTTGCCGTTCTCGCGGAAGCAGGGCTTCATGCCGGCCATCTTCTCCAGGGAGGTCTTCAGGTTGCCGTCAGCGTCGGCCAGGATGCCGTCGTCCTCGCTGACCACAGTGCCGTCCTCCTTCACATAGGGGATGATGGAGGGAGCCAGCTTGCCGGCCTTGCGGGCGGCAGCGGCCTTGGTGTGGGACTCCAGAGCCATCTGCTCCATGTCCTCACGGCTGATGTTGAAGTGGTCGGCCACGCGCTCAGCGGTCTCGCCCATGGTCATGTAGCCGCCGATGTAGTTCTTGACGATCCACTTGTTGCCGTAGGCGTCCACGTCGAAGGGGAAGAAGCACTTGGTCATGCACTCCACGCCGCCGCCGATACCGATCTTGTACTGGCCGACAGCGATGGCATTGGCCACGGTGGAGATGGCCTGCAGACCGGAGGAGCAGAAACGGTTGATGGTCTGAGCGGGCACCTCGTCAGGCAGCTGGGCACGGTTGACGATCAGACGGCTGGCGTTCAGGTTCAGCTCATTGACGGCCATGGCGCAGCCGGTGACAACATCGCCGATCTCCTCGGGGTGCTGCTCGATGTAGGGCACCTTGGCGATGACGCCCTTCAGGCAGGCAGCGGCGTAGTCGATGGGGTTGACGTCGGCCAGACCGCCCTTGCGGGCACGGCAGCAGGGTGTACGGCCATAGGCCACAACAACAGGATAGCTCATGATGTATACCTCCAAAAATTTTTTGTCAGCACAGGTACATGTTCAATCTAATAAAAATATACCACACAATAGATCAAAATGCATCACAGCATATCAGATAATATTTGCCGGCTAATTTTGGGCAAAATTTCACGAAATCACCAAGTGTTATTGATCCTGATCCCAGTTGTGGTAGACGTTCTGGATGTCGTCGTTGTCCTCCATCATGTCGATCAGCTTCTCCATGTTCTGGATGTCCTTCTCATCGGTGAGCTTGACATAGTTCTGAGGCACCATCTCCACCTTGGCGGACAGGAAGGTGTACCCCTTCTCCTCCATGGCGGAGAGCACACCGGCAAAGGCGTCCGGATCGGTGTAGACGGTAAAGCACTCGTCCTCCGGCTCGAAATCCGCCGCGCCGCAGTCCAGCGCGTCCATCATGACGGTGTCCTCGTCCAGGTCCT
>JAHZFC010000139.1 GCA_019421525.1 Clostridiales bacterium | reverse complement strand
CCGCCGCAGGGGGCATAAAGCCCCGTTCCCTTCCGGCTTCGATACATCGCAGGAGCCAGGCCATGTTCTGCCCCAGGTTCCGCATGGTCTGAAGGCCCTCCTGGTCTTGCCGCACCAGCTCCGGGGCGGGGCCGAACACCATGTTCCAGTAGGTGGAGGACACCACCGGCATTTGGGCGTCGGTGAAGTGCTTCTGGATGGCGTCCAGGCTGGCGGTGGTGCCGGCCCGGCGGGCGGTGACCACGGCGGCGGCCGGCTTATGGACAAAGGCATCCCCTCCGGCATAGAACATCCGGTCCATGGCGGACAGGAGCTGGCCGGAGGGATGGGAAAAGTATACCGGAGAGCCGAACACAAAGCCATCCGCTTGCCGGGCGGCCTCGATCCAAGGATCGACCACATCATCGCCAAAAATACAGCTGCCTTTGCTGCTGCACTGGTCGCAGCCGATACAGTCCCGGACAGGGGAGCTGCCCATCTGGAGGATCTGGGTGGCGATGCCCTCACGCTCCAACGTGTCCGCGATCTCCGCCAGTGCCAGATAGGTGCAGCCATTTTTTCGGGTGCTGCCGTTGAATAGTAAGACTTTCAATGTTGTTCCCTCCTGTATAGCCCGTTATTTAGGCGTCATCCGATAGATGAGGTAATCCAGACAGCCGATCCTCCGCTCTTCCTGATGACATCGCTCCAGCAGAAGCTGCCGATGCCTCATCAGCAGCTCCAGACCTGGCTGGTGCATGCCGGAGGCCCAGAGCTGCAGGAACTGCTCGATCAGCTCGTCTCCACAGCCGGCGTCTCTCAGGTTTTGGATCAGCTCATCCCGCTTTGGCTCACCCAGGCACGTCATGGGACCACCTCCCTGTGTGATCCATTATGAGGGGCGGAGGATAGAATATCAAATACATATTTTATATCCTGTACTATACTTGTATAATAGTATAGATCTCTGTGGTATGATGGTCCAAAAGGGGGAAGGGAAATGGATATCCGTGTACTGCAATATTTTTTGGCTGTCGCCCGGGAGCAGACCATCTCCGGCGCAGCTGAGGCCCTGCATATGACACAGCCCCCGCTTTCACGGCAGCTGAAGGAGCTGGAGGAGGAGTTGGGCAAGCAGCTCTTCGTGCGGGGCAGCCGGAGGGTGGTGCTCACCAAGGAGGGGATGCTCCTTCGGAAACGGGCGGAGGAGATCGTCTCGCTGGTGGAAAAGACCAAGGCCGAGGTCAGCGCCCCGGACGGCAGCATCAGCGGAGACATCACCATCGGCGGGGGAGAGACCGAGGGGATGCGTACCATCGTGCGCACCGTACAGCGGGTGCAGGAGCAGTATCCCGGCATCCGTTTCCACTTTGTCAGCGGGGACGGCTATGATGTGACGGAGCGGCTGGACCGAGGGCTCATCGACTTCGGCACCCTGATCGAGCCCTTCGACATCAGCCGGTATGACTATCTCCGGCTGCCCCGGCCGGATACATGGGGGGTGATCGTGCGCGGGGATCACCCTCTGGCCCGGCTGGAACGCATCCGGCCGGAGGATCTGCGGGACGTGCCGGTGATCGTATCCCGCCAGATGGCCCAGGAGGATGGACTGTCCGGCTGGCTGGGCCACAGCGGGGACAAGCTGCGGGTGGTGGTCACCGGCAACCTGGTGAACACCCTGGTGGGGGCCGTGGAGGAGGGAGTGGGCTGCCTGCTGACCCTGGACCGGCTGGTGGATGTGTCTGGGGACCGGGGGCTGTGCTTCCGCCCTCTGGAGCCCAGGCTGGAGTCCTGGATGTATATCGCCTGGAAGAAATACCAGGTGTTCACCAGTGCGGCGGAGGTGTTCGTGGACGCACTGAAGCACGACCTGACGGCACAGACCGACGACGAGTGAGGATGGATATGACAGGGCCCTGGCTGCTTTATGCAGCCAGGGCCCTGTCACGCCGGTGGGAAAGGCGTGGTCGTTTCCCTTGGATGAACAGCAGGGGATGGGTCAGGCCGCTTCCTCGGGGGCGGCCTTTTTCGGTGTGAGCCGGACAAAGCAGCAGACCAGGTACAGTGCCGTGACCACTACACCAAAGATGAGCAGCTCCGGGGTGGGCTGTCCGAAGGGGATATAGTGCTCGATGTTGAGCCGATCGCCGGGGAAGAAGGAGCTGCTGATGAGGGAGTAGGACAGCCAGGAGTCCGTCAGGCCCGGACAGGCCAGGCACAGCCCGTGGCAGGCTAGGGCGGGCAGGAGCATCCAGGGCCGCTTGACCGCCAGCAGCCAGACCACGGACAGCAGGGCCAAAAGGGCCAGCAGGCCGTAAAACAGGGACGATTGGCGAATATACATCCAGCCGGGCAGGCCCCGGGACCAGTAAAGACACCAGAACAGGCAGGCCAGCACCGGGCCCAGGACCGGGGGCAGCTTGACCCAGACGAAGGGGGCGCGCGCCAGGCGGAACCCGCCCAGCCGGGGCGTGCCGTCCAGCCGGGCGCGGATGAGGCGCCAGGTGAGATAGGTGACGGCCAGGGCGCACACCGGCCACAGCAGCAGGACCAGCAGCACCTCCCGGAAGCTGCCCAGCAGGGCGGACAGGTCCTGGGACAGTACCACAAGATCCCGCCAGGTAGGGGTGAGCACCTCCTGCCAGGCGCTGTTGAGGGCGGTCAGCTGGACAGCGATGGAAAAGACCGTACCCAGCAGCTGGAGGTTGACGAAAAAGTTCATGGCCAGGTCAGCCCGGTAAAACCATTTGCTGTGGTAGGTGTAGTGATTTTGCAGGTATACGCCGTAGGCCATGGCCCCCAGGTAGAGCAGGTAGCACACCGGGGTGGGCACGAACAGGTCCAGCAGGAAGAACAGCACCCCGCCGCCGATGGCAAAGGCGAAGGACAGCCAGTTCTGCCAGTCCGCCCGGCCCAGGCTGCGCAGGGGCGGGGCCACCCCCAGCAGGTCGTCCACCGTCACCCCCAGGGCGTGGGCCAAGGGGCCCAGGGTGGCCACGTCGGGGTAGCTGCCGCTCTCCCACCGGGAGACGGATTTGTTGGATACCCCCAGCAGGTCGGCCAGCTCCTGTTGGGTAAGGCCCCGGGCCTTGCGGTAATTTCTCAGGCGTTCCCCAAATTCCAGTTCGGTCATAGGGCACCCTCCTTTACGCTTCAAAATGGTCTCACAGTCCTGTGTCCTGAGGTAAGCATACCAGGGATCTTGGGGAAATGCCACCCCGCGGGGCGGGAATTTTGTCTCGCGGGGGGAGAAAAAGGGGCCGTCCCACCGGGACGGCCCCTTTCAGAGAAAACTTATCGTAAAACGGCTCCGCACTCGGCTTTCAGAGACTCAAGGATAGACTGGACGTCGGCGTCCGCCTCCTCGCCGGTGAGGGAGCGGTCGTCGGCGCGGAGCACCAGGTTGAAGGCCACCGACTTCTTGCCCTCGGGGATGCCCTTGCCCTGGTAGATGTCGAACAGGGCGACCTCCTTGAGAAGCCCCTTGGCGCCGTCCCGGATGGCCTTTTCCAGCGCGCCCACGGTGACGCAGGCGTCGCACACCACGGCGATGTCCCGGGTGACGGAGGGGAACTTAGGCAGGGGGACGTACTCCGGGTCGGGGCCCTTGGCCAGCATCAGCTCGTCAAAGTCCAGCTCGGCGCAGTACAGCTCTCCGTCCACCCCGTAGTTCTGGGCCACCAGGGGGTGGATCTGGCCGAAGATGCCGATGCAGTCGCTGCCGCTCCACACAGTGGCGCACCGGCCGGGGTGCCAGGAGGCGTCGGAGGGGGCGCCGGAAGGGCCCTCGAAGTGGACGTCCTTGGCCCGAATGTCCTTCAAAATGGCCTCGATGGCACCCTTCATGGTGAAGAAGTCCATGTCCTCCCCATAGGCGCCCATGGACAGCACCTTGGCCTCGTTGGCCAGGCCGTCCTCGCCGCCGGGCAGGTAGACCCGGGCCAGCTCATAGAGCCGGGCGGACTTGTTCCGGTAGTTCCAGTTCCGGGTCAGGATCTCCAGCATGGAGGGCAGGGTGGTGGTGCGCATGATGGAGGTGTCCTCCCCCAGGGGGTTGAGGATCTTGAAGCTCTTTCGGGCGAAGTAGTCCCCGGGCCAGCGGATCTTATCGTAGTAGGCGGGGGAGATGAAGGAGTAGGTGATGATCTCATCATACCCGCAGGCGCGGCACAACTCGCCCAGCCGGTTCTCCAGCTGCTGGGCGGGGGAGTAGCCGCCCTGGGTGGTCTGGCCCCGCATGAGGGTGGTGGGGATGTTGTTGTAGCCGTAGAACCGGGCCACCTCCTCGGCCAGGTCGGCCATGCGCTGCACATCGCCCCGCCAGGAGGGGACGGTGACCTGGTCGCCCTCCACCTGGAAGTCCAGCTTTCGCAGGATGGACACCATATCCCCGGCGGGCACATCGGTGCCCAGCAGGGCGTTGATCTTGTCCGGCTCCAGCTTGAGCACCGTGGGCTGGGGCACGAAGTTGAGCACATCGATGACGCCGTCCACCACCTCGCCGGCGCCCAGCAGCTCCACCAGCTCGCAGGCCCGGTCGACTGCGGGCAGGGTGTTCATGGGGTCCAGGCCCTTTTCGAACTTGGCGGACGCCTCGGTGCGCATCCCCAGGGCCAGAGCCCCCTTACGGATACAGGTGCCGTCGAAGCAGGCTGACTCGAACACCACGTCGGCGGTGTCCGCCACGATCTCGCTGTTCATGCCGCCCATGATCCCCGCCAGGCCCACGGCCCGGGTGTCGTCGGCGATGACCAGGTGGTCGGCGTTGAGTTTGCGCACCTGGCCGTCCAGGGTGGTCAGCTCCTCGCCTTCGGCGGCCCGGCGGACGATGATCTTGCCGCCCTGGACATAGCGGTAGTCAAAGGCGTGCATGGGCTGGCCGTACTCCAGCATGACGTAGTTGGTGATGTCCACGATATTGTTGATGGGCCGCACGCCCATGGAGCGCAGCCGCTCCCGCATCCACTTGGGGGAGGGGGCGATCTTCACGTTGCGCACCATGCGGGCGGTGTACCGGGGCACCAGGTCGGCGTCCGGGGTCTCCACGTCCAGAAGCTCGGCCAGCACGCCGTCGGCTCCGCCCTTGACCACCGGCTCGCGGAGGGTGAGGGGGAGATCAAAGGTGGCCGCCGCCTCCCGGGCCAGGCCGATGACGGACAGGCAGTCAGGGCGGTTGGGGGTGATCTCGAACTCCACCACATGGTCGTCGGCGTTGATCACCGGCTTGATGTCGTCCCCGGGCTGGCAGTCCTCCCGGAGGATGAAGATGCCGTCGGGGATGCAGTGGGGGAACTCCGCCTGCTGGGCCCGCAGGTCGTCCAGAGTGCAGTAGCTGTCGGTCTTGGTGTTGTAGGCCACCAGGTCCCCCTCGTGGAGATTGGGGCAGGCGGTGTCAGGGCAGACGGTGGCACCGCCGATGTCGGCACTGGTATGGAAGGTGCCGTCGCCCAGGGGCGTGACCTCCAGCAGCTTGGCGCACACAACAGGGCCGAACACCTTGTCCCCGGGCTGGATGTCCGCGGGGATGGAGGGCTTGTTGGGGTCAAGGGGCTTGTAGTCGTTCAAGAGGGCGGCGGGGACGATGGCGGCGTAGGGGAAGTCCCGCTCGTCCAGGCCCAGCTC
>JAHZFC010000138.1 GCA_019421525.1 Clostridiales bacterium | reverse complement strand
GCTCCAGGGACCGCACCTGGGAGATCATCTCCGCCCTCCACGGCCAGTCCCCCCTGTTCTGCGGCGTGGACCTGACCCGCAACCGGGGCCATCAGAACGCCCTGCTGGCCGGACTGATGACCGCCAAGGACCGGGCGGACGCGGTCATCTCCATGGACGCCGACCTCCAGGACGACGTGGAGGCGGTGGACCAGATGGTGGACAAGTTCCTGGAGGGGGTGGACATCGTCTACGGAGTCCGCTCCTCCCGGAAAAAGGACAGCTTTTTCAAGCGCACCACCGCCGAGGGCTTCTACCGGGTGATGAACGCCCTGGGGGCGGAGACGGTGTTCAACCACGCCGACTACCGCCTCATGTCCAAGCGGGCGCTGGCGGGCCTGGCCCAGTTCCGGGAGGTCAACCTCTTCCTCCGGGGCATCGTGCCCATGATTGGCTATCGCACCGACACCGTGGAGTACGAGCGGGGGGAGCGCTTCGCCGGGGAGAGCAAATATCCCCTGAAAAAGATGCTGTCCTTCGCCATGGAGGGCATCACCTCACTGTCGGTCAAGCCCCTGCGGATGATCACCGGCCTGGGCTTTCTCATCTTCCTGGTGTCCCTGGTGATGATCGTTTACAACCTGGTCCGCTGGGCCATGGGGAATACCGTCACCGGCTGGGCCAGCCTTGCCTGCTCCCTGTGGGCCCTGGGGGGGCTCATCCTGCTGGCCCTGGGGGTCGTGGGGGAGTATATCGGGAAGATCTATATGGAGACCAAGGACCGGCCCCGGTTTTTGATCGCCCAGGTGCTGGAGGACCGCGATGAAGAAGAAGCTCCTTGATCCCTCCATCTGGAAGTTCCTGCTGGTGGGGGTGGGCAACACCCTGCTGTCCATGGTGCTCATGTTCCTGCTGGAGGACCTGGGCTACTGGCCGTCCACCGCCATCGCCTATGTGGCCGGGGCGGTGCTGAGCTTCTTCCTCAACCGCTCCTTCACCTTCCAAAGCCGCGCCGCCTTCTGGCCGTCTGTGCTGAGATTCGCCGTCAACGTGGCGGTGTGCTACCTGATCGCCTACTCCATCGCCCAGCCCGCCGCCCAGTGGGTGCTGGGCTGGACGGGGCTGGACCCGGTCTGGGTGGAGCGGCTGGCCAAGGTGGGCGGCATGGGGCTGTACACCGTGCTCAACTACTTCGGGCAGCGGTTCTTCGCCTTTCGGAACAAGGGATGAACATCAAATTAAAAAACGATGAAAGACCCGTTAAACCTTCCAAAACCCCTTGCATCCCGCTCTTTCCCGGATTACAATGGGACCATGAAGCAAGGGCGCCAGCCACAATATCAAGGAGGTTCCACCATGAATATCAATATCGACTTTGACAAGATCAAGGAAGCTGCCAAGGATCTGGCTCAGACCGGCGTGGCCCGGGCCAAGGACCTGACCGACACCGCCATCGCCAAGAGCAAGGAGCTGACAGAGATCGGCAAGCTCAAGGTGCAGAACGCCAGCGAGGCGGACGCCATCAAGAAAGCATATCTGGAGCTGGGCAAGCTGTACTTTGCCGAGCGGGGCTCCGCTCCCGAGCCCGCCTATGCCGACCTGTGCGAGAAGATCAGCCAGTCCCAGGCCAAGATCGAGTACAACAACGAGCGCATCGCCGACATCAAGGCCGCCGGCAACCTGTCCGACGAGGAGGTCGAGGAGGTGGAGGTGGACATCGACGTCACCCCCGACCAGGAGGCCCCCGCCGATGACGGCTGCGGCTGTGACTGCGGCTGCGGAGACAACAGCGAGGACGACAAGCCCCAGGAGTGAGTCTGGCCGTCGCATCCACCAAATAGCCTAACAAAAAGGAGCGCGAAAGCAGATGACTGCTTTCGCGCTCCTCTTATGTTCAGCGAAATAACAGGGCTCAAAAGGAAAACCGCAGGTCCTGGACATAGGGGCTCCGCCTGGGGTTTCCCTCGCTGCGGAAGATCCGCCGTCCCGTCAGGTCGCAGATCATGGACCAGACGGTGTCCCTTCCCGTGCTCCGGTCATACTGGCATAGAAAGCCGTGCTCCCCGGACAGCAACGCCCGGGCAAAGGCCAGGTCAGGGGCGTGGCGGCCCAGGGCGGAGGTCATCGTCTCATAGCGCTCGTCGGCTGACCAGTCATCCTCCCGCTCCCAGCGGCGGCCCGCCATGCCGGGCAGGTGGAAGGAGTTGGTGGCACAGACAAAGGGAGCGGACTGGCCCGGCGGCGGGGCTGTCTCCAGCTTCTGATGGTCGCACTCCACCACCGCGATGGCCCCGGACGGGTCGGCCAGCGTCAGGGTCATGGCAGAGGCCAGGGGCAACCGCCCCACCTGGGCCACGGCCTGGGCCACGCTCTCGCAATGCTCCAGCAGATACCGCAGCAGCAGTCCCGCGTTGAACCCCGGCTTTCGCCCTGTGGGCCCCACGGAGGTCAGCCCAGCGGCCAGGCCGCAGTCGTTGATGCCGTCCTCCATCTGGAGAAAGGAAGTGGTATTGCCGGTAAAGGCATGGCCACCCCCGGACAGGCGGTAGATGACGTTGCAGTTGTTCCCCTCCAGAGCGGTGAGGAAATCGCTGTTGCGCCCCAGCAGCACGCCCTTGTCCGTGGCGGCCGCGAAACAGGAGCAGCCGCAGGCGGGCGGGATGGCGTACATGCTGAACAGGACAGCCTGGAGGATCTCCGCGTCGCAGCGCTGGCCGTCCCCAGTCTCAGTCAAAGAACTTCCCCTTGAAGAAGTTCTCGTTCCCCAACGGCCTGGCCGTCAGGCGGAACATGACGCACCCGTCGGGGCAGACGATGTCCTTGGTGTACCGCCCGCTGCCGCCGATGTTCTCCAGATCGCCGCCGCTGCGCACCGCCTCCATGATGGGGTAGAGCATCATCATGGTCTTGGAGCAGATGCCGTACCCCTGGGCGTTGACCGGGCAGCCGTAGGTACAGGTGTATTTGTCCCCCACCTCCTCGCCGTTGCGGCAGTAGCGCTCGGTGTGCTCTCCCCGGAGGAAGCCGGTCACCTCCACCTCAAACTCATATTCCTCGTCGTACCACTTTTTCATACTGTACCTCCTGTCTGACAAGGGCTGAGGCCCTTGGGCCGTTGTCCAAAGGCTGGCGCCTTTGATACCCTTCAAGGACTGCGTCCCTGAGATGCTGTTTTCCGCCCCCATTTCTTTTGACAGCGCCAAAAGAAGCAATCCAAAAGCCGTCCCGACTTTCCGGGGCCAGGCGAAACCTGACCAAAGCCGGGGGCCTGCCAGGGCCTCATAATGCCGCAAGGACCTCCTCCACCTCTTCCCGCTCCGGGATGCTGGGGATGCCCCCCGGCAGCCGGGTGGACAGGCTGGCCGCGGCGCAGGCAAAGGCGGCCAGGTCCGCCAGTTCCCCCTCGTCCAGCTCCCCGGGGGCCTTGCCGGTGGCCAGCCAGCGGCTGACCGCCGCGCCGCCGAAGATGTCCCCCGCCCCGGTGGTGTCCCGTACCTGCACCTGGGGGCACCTGCCATAGCAGGCCCCGTTCCGGTTCTTCACATAACAGCCCTCCGGCCCCAGGGTGACCATGGCCAGGCTGACCCCATGATCGGCCAGCAGGCGGTCCGCCCCCTCCTGGGGGGAGCAGCCCCAGAGAAAGTCCACCTCCTCCTGGCTGATCTTCACGATATCCGCCTGGGACACCGCCCACAGCATCGCCTCCCTGGCCCGCGCCGGGCTGTCCCACAGGGGCAGGCGCAGGTTGGGGTCGCAGCTGACCCACTTGCCCTGGGCCCTGGCATGGGCCACCGCCTCCCGGGTGGCAGAGCTGACGGGCTCGTCGGTGAGGCTCAGGGTGCCGAAGTGGAACAGCCGGCACTGGTCGATGAGGCTCAGGTCCACCTCCTCCGGCCGCAGCCGGGTGTCCGCCCCCGGCTTGCGGGCAAAGGAGAAGGAGCGGTCTCCGTTCTCATCCAGGGTAACGAATGCCAGGGTGGTGAACACCGACCGGTCGCTCACCACTCCCCGGGTCCCGATGCCCGCCCGTTCCAGGGTGGCCAGCAGCAGGCGGCCAAAGGCGTCCTGCCCCACCTTGCCCACAAAGGCGGTGCTGGCCCCATACCGGTTCAGCGCCGCCAGGAAGTTGCCCGGCGCGCCGCCGGGGTTGGCCTTCAGGGTGGGATACCCCTCCCCGTCGGTGTCCGTCAGGGCGAAGTCCACCAACAGCTCGCCCAGTGCTACCACATCGTACATAACAGCTCCTCCTTGTTCCGCCGGCCCTCCGGCCAGCCTATCTCCACGGGCTGCCGCCCGGGTATTTGTCCGATCACCCCGCGGCCTTCCAGGACACCAGGGCGGTGAACCGCCCGCCCTCCAGCCGGGCGGACACCTGACCCCCCATCCGCTCGGCCAGGGCCTTGACGATGGCCATGCCCAGGCCGGTGTTCTGCCCGGTGCGCATCCGGTCCACGGTGTAGAACCGCTCGAACACCCGCTCCACGTCCTCGTCGGTCATGCCGGGCGCGTCGTTGGAGAAGGCGGACACCACATGGTCCCCCTCCCGGTACAGCCGCACCTCCAGCGTCCCCGTCCCGTGGCGGTATGCGTTGGTGAGCAGGTTGGACAGCACCCGCACCACCCCGTTCCGGTCCCCCCACACCGGGGGCAGGCCGTCGGCCATGTCCACCGTCACCTGGAGGCCCGCCTGCTCCAGCTGCTCATAGGCCGCGGCCAGCTGGTCGGCCAGCTCCCGGCCCAGGTCCACCGGCTCCCGCTCCAGCTGCCACTGGCCTCCCTCGATGCGGGACAGGTCGTAGGAGGAGGTGATGAGAGTCTGGAGGGTGGCAGCCCGGCTGCGGATGACCGCCAGGTACTCCGCTCTCTGCTCCGGGGTGAGGGAGTCCTCCTCCAGCAGCTGGAGGTAGCCCAAAATGGAAGTCAGCGGGGTGCGCAGGTCGTGGGACACATCGGCGATCTGCCGGCGCAGGTCCAGCTCCTTCCGGCGGTAATCCGCGCTCTCCCCCTGGCGCTGCTCCAGAAGGTCGTTGATGGTCCGGAACAGCTCCTCCGCCGCCACGTTGGGGCAGGGCACCGTCACCCGTACGGTGGACTTGCCCTCCATCTGGGCCCGGATCTGCCTGGCCGCCCGGCGCATCCCCCGCTCCAGGCTGAGCAGATCCACGATCAGGATCAGGCACAGCAGGGCCAGGATCACGATCGCCGCTGTCTGCATGTCCTCTCTCTCCTTTCCAAAACAAGGGCCTCCGGCCCTGTCAGGCTTCGCCTGACGGTCAAAGCCTTCCCCCAGGGGGGGAAGGTGCCCCGCGCAAGCGGGGAGGATGAGGGCTGACCCTCCGGCTCCCCCCTGGCGGGGAAGCTGTCACGCAAAGCGTGACTGAGGGGGGGCCTTGCCTCCCCCTTGACGGGGGAGGTGGCCCTGCGGGCCAGAGGGGGTGACGCCTTCTCCTTTAGGAGAAGGTGCCCCGGCGCCAGCCAGGGCGGATGAGGGGGGTTCCAAAGGCTGTCGCCCTTGGAAACGTATTTTTCCAGACCCCATTTGTTGACAGCCACAGCAAGGGTAGGACCCTTGCGACCACATGAGGCCGTCCCGGCCTCCGGCGGGTGACTTTCTAAGCGATTAGAAAGTCACCAAAGAATCGCCGGG
>JAHZFC010000137.1 GCA_019421525.1 Clostridiales bacterium | reverse complement strand
GTACCCAAAGACACGCTTAGGGGGAAAGATCCGGGTGAGACTACGGCTTCCAAAGGGCGGAAGCCTCGCTCACAGAATTTTTCCCCCTAAGAACCCCCATTTTTACGGGGGCGCAGGATAAGATATGCGTCCTTCTCTTTTCGGCATTGGGGTAAGCCGATACACGCTGCCACTAATTTTCGCTGCCGCTCTGCTGGCGGTCGTGGAAACTTGCCGGGCCCTCGGGACACGCCTGCTATCAGCGAGCGCCGCACCAGGCGCACTCTCGTGGGCCGCTGGTGCTTCTGCTCTGGCATGCATCAGCGGTAGCGGAAAGCGGCGCTTCGTGTGTCCTGACTTTGCGCGCCGGTCAATAGAAGAAGGTGTCGAAGGGCCAGTCAGCGCTTTTCTTTGGCGGTCCGACACCGTTTCTTTTGGCGCTGTCAAAAGAAATGGGGTCGGAAAAATCGGTCCTAAGGACGCAGTCCTTGACCTAGCCAGGGCGGCCAGCCCCTGGCCGTGGTCACTCTCCCTGGGCGCTCAGCACCCCCTGGTAATAGGTCTGGGCCGCCTCGATGAAGGCGGCGGTGCCGCCAGGCACCCGCCGGTAGCGGTGACAGCCGACAGTGAGCTGCCACAGCTCTCCTCCCGGCACCTGGAGGGGACACAGCAGGACGGAGCGGTCCACGGCGAAGGCGTCAGGGGGGATGAAGTTTGCCCTGGCCACCGGCTCGGGGAAATAGACTGCCGCCCGGCCCATCAGCACCAGCCGGACGGTGAGCTCCAAATCCCCCGTCTCGATGGCCCCTTTGGGAGAGAAGCCGGCGGCGCGGAAGATGCGGTCCTCATGTTCCCGGACGATGGAGCCGGAGCGCTTGAGCACAAAGGGGCAGGCTCGGAACTCCGTCAGGGGCAGCGGCTGGCCCTGGCAGACCGCCGCTTCGACGGACTCCGCCCGCTCCTGTCCCACCGTACGCCGCAGCAGGTCCCGGTGGATGGCCGCCACGAACCGTCTGCTTTGCAGGATGGGGGTGTAGCTCAGCTTGCTGTTTTCTCCCTGAAATTCCCCCAGCACCAGGTCGATGTGGCCGGGGATCTCGTGAAAGGCCCCGGTCCGGGTGGGCAGCTCCGTCACGCTCACCGTCAGCTCCGGGTGGATGTGGCGGAAATAGTCCAGAAAGGACAGCAGCAGGGGAGGGGACATCCCTGTGGGCACGCCCAGGGAGAGGCTTCGGTCGTCCCGCCGGGTGATGGCGGCCAGCTCGGTCTCCAGCTGTCGCTTGGCCTCCAGGCAGGTCTCGGCGCAGGCCACGAACCGCTCCCCCGCCTCGGTAAGGGTCAGGGGCTTGGTGCGGTGGAACAGGGGCGCGCCCAGCTCCCGTTCCAGCTTACCCAGGTGCTCGCTGAGGGCCTGGGGGGAGATGTACAGCTCCTCCGCGGCTCCCCGGATGGTCCCAGCCTTCTGGATGGCGAGCACATAGTCGAAGTTGAGAAAATTCATGGCAGCGCTCCTTCCCAGTCCTTTTGTATTACAGTATCCGATCAACTTGCTCTTGTCAAGTAATTACTTGATATCAGAGCAAGGAATTTCGTGCTGTGCGTGCCTGCCGCCCCTCGGTATAATAAAAGCAGAAACGGTTCAAGACCGGCCTATACAGTGCAGAAAGGAAGCGTGCATATGATCCGTCACATCTCTGTCTTTACCTTCAAGGATGGCCCTGACAAACAGCAGAACATGGAGACTGTCAAGGCCTACCTGGAGAAGGTGCCCACCCTGTACCCCGCCATCAAGGCCCAGACCATCGGCGCTCAGGTGGCTGACACCCCCAGTCTGCCTGACGACGCCCCTGTCATGTTCGGAGACCTGATCCAGGTGGCGGACTTCGAGACCCTGGAGGATGCCAACGGCTACCCCGCCTCCGAGGCCCACACCAAGCTGGCAGAGTTCTCCACCCCCATGCTGAAAAAGGTCACCGCCATCGACTTTGTGGTGGAGGGCGAATGAAATGCTGGTAGATCATACGGGAAAAGTGGCTGTGGTCACCGGCGCGGCCGGCGGCATCGGCTATGTCTGCGCGAAGACTCTGCTGGAGTCTGGGGCCAAGGTGGCCCTGGTGGATATCGATCAGGCCGCCCTGGACAAGGCCGCTGGGGAGCTGTCCTCCCTGGGCACGGTCCAGGGATTTGCCGTGGACCTGTCCAACGTGGACGCCATCGCCCCCGCCGTCACCCAGGTGAGGGAAGCTCTGGGGGAGATCGACGTGCTGGTCCAGTGCGCCGGCCTCATGGGGGGCAAGCCCGGGCTGGAAGTCACCCAGGCCGACTGGGACAGGGCCCAGGACGTGAACGCACGGGGACTGTTCTTCATGATGCAGCAGGTGGTGGCCCAGTCCATGCAGGGACGGGGCGGCTCCATCGTCAACTTCGCCTCCATGGCGGGCATCCGGGGGATGCATCCTCCCATGTGCTCCGCTTTCTACTCCGCCTCCAAGGGGGCGGTGGTAGCGATCACCATGCAGGCCGCCGTGGAGTGGGCCTCCATGGGGGTGCGGGTGAACTGCGTGGCTCCCGGCGGGGTGGAGACCCCCGCCATGCGGGAGATGGGATTCCCCCCCGAGGTGGTGGACCCCATCCCCATGAAGAAGCTCAATCAGCCTGAGGATGTGGCCAACTGCGTGGCCTTCCTGGCCAGCGACAAGGCCGCCACCATCACCGGGCAGACCATCGTCATCGACGGCGGCGCGTCGGTGGTGGGCTACTGAGCCGGAGCGTAAGAGAGTTTGGGGGAAAGATCTATGTTCAACAAAAGTCCTGACAACCTTTGGAATGCCATCTTCAACGTGCCCCAGGGGGCGACCATGACCATCGCCGTGTCCCTGTACCTGGGCCAGGCGGACCTGGTCAACCTGCTCAAGACCTTCGTGTGCGCCTACTGCGCCGGGGTGATGCTCACCCTGTTCCTGCGTATCCCCGCCTTTGGGGCGTGGATCTCCCGGCATATCCACACGGACAAGAACCCTGTGGCCGATTACATCGTGTCCGGCCTCACCGGAGGGGCGCTCATGGGCGTGCTGATGAACTTCTTCATGACCTTCATGGCTATGGGCCCGGTGCCTGCCTTCCCCATGGCCTACCTGAGCGTATTGCCCTTCTCTATGCTGGTGTCCGCCATTTCCTCCTGCCTGTGGATCAAGCCCACCGGGATGATCGTAGGCAAGGTGTACGGCGGGAAGCAGCCGGTGTGACTGCAAAAAGCGACCCAAAACGGCAAGGGAGCGGGACCATTAGAAGGCCCCGCTCCCTTGCCGTTTTCCGGTATGCGCGGTCACAGCAGGGCCAGGAGGACGGCGCAGAGGACGGCGGGGACCACCGCCCCCAGCCCAAGACAGATCGCCGACGGCGTGAACAGGATCATCAGAACAGCAGCCACAGGAGGACCTCTCTTTCTTCCCGCAAGAACAGATTTTCCATCACCATTATAGTAAAGATGTTTATTAAAATCAATAGTAAATATCTTTACTGTGCTATCATTTGGGCCATCCTGAGAGAGGGGTGGCCTATGGAATATGTGAAACGGATCCGGGATCTGCGGGAAGATCGGGATAAGACGCAGGCAGAGATCGCCCAGGTGCTGGGCACCTCCCAGACCATGTATGCCCGGTATGAACGAGGGGCCAATGAGCTGCCCATCCGGCACCTGATCACCCTTTGCCGGTATTACCAGGTCAGCGCGGACTATATCCTGGGACTGGATGGGGAGAGATAAAAACAGGAAATACCCCCGGAGATCATCTCCGGGGGTACTTCTATCATCATAAGGAAAGCCCATCACCCATTGGAAAGGTCGGACGGGCTCACCCGCCGTGACACGGTCTGGGTGAACTGGGCGTTGTCAGTGTTGGAGATAAAATAGCTGAAGTCCCGGGGGCGGATCAGGGTCACGGTCTCACCGTCCGGGTTGGTGCTCGTGACCGTCTCTGGTGGGGAGGGGTAGGCGTAGACATGCTTGATCACGGTGTTTTCCGGCGTATAGACCTCCAGCACCCGCACGTCCATAACAGTGCCATACTCCACATAGAGGGCATGCTTCACAATTCCAATGTGGAAGAATTCCGGCCTCTGGCCGTTGACCTGCACCCGGTCCTGGTATTGGGCAGAAAAAGACGTATCGAAAGAAAAATTTGCGTCATCGGCAAAGCGGGAGGCGATCTCCTTCTGCTCCAGCAGTTCACGGACCAGCTCATATTCCCCTGTGGTGATCAGGCAGTCGGGACAGATGGCAGCGGCCTGGGCGGCGGCGATCGTTTCCGGCATATAGGCCGGAGTGGAGTGGAACACCAGCCAGAGGCAGGCCGCCCCGGCCAGCACGGCCACAACTGCCAGGACCGCCAGCAGCCACCGGAAGTGCCTGGCCGTTTTCCGAACCGTTGCCCCAGCGGTGTTCACCACATCTCGGGCGGTATGTTCTGTCTGAGGGGTGGGCCGCTGCTCCGGCGGCAGCCGCTCGCCCCGGAGCAGCTCTACCACGGACAGCCCCAAGGCGTCCGCCAGCGGCTCCAGCAGGGACAGGTCAGGGTAACCCACGCCCCGCTCCCAGCGGGAGACGGTGCGGTCGGAGATGTGGAGCTGGCTTGCAAGTTGTTTCTGGGTCAGGCCCAGCGCGCCCCGCTGTTGGGCGATCAGCTGTCCGGTCTTTTGGCTGTCCATGGCGTTCACCTCTGTAGAACAGGATACCAGAAGATTCCTGGAAATGCAACAAACGGAGCGTGGAGTGGGCAAAAAACAGCCCCACGGCACTGATTACCGTGGGGCTGTCGGTGTTAGGTTTTTCTTACAGCAGGTTCATCAGGTTGAAGGTCACGATGAGGCCGGAGAACACGATGGACACCGTGGAGCACAGCTTGATGAGGATGTTCAGGGACGGGCCGGAGGTGTCCTTGAAGGGGTCACCCACGGTGTCGCCCACGACGGCGGCCTTGTGGCACTCAGAGCCCTTGCCGCCGTGGTGGCCGGACTCGATGTACTTCTTGGCGTTGTCCCAGGCGCCGCCGGCGTTGGACATGAACACGGCCATGGCAAAGCCGGTGACGGACACGCCGCCCAGCAGGCCCACCACGCCGGTGGGGCCCAGCACCAGGCCGGTGGCCAGGGGGACGATGATCGCCAGCAGGGCGGGGATGACCATCTCATGGAGCGCGCCCTTGGTGCACAGGGCCACGCAGGTGGCATAGTCGGGATCGGCGGTGCCCTCCATGATGCCGGCGATCTCCCGGAACTGGCGGCGGACCTCCACCACGATGGACTGGGCGGCCCGCTGCACGGCGCTCATGGTGAAGGCGGAGAACACGAAGGTCAGCATAGCGCCGATGAACAGGCCGACCAGAACGGTGGGACTGGTGAGGTTGAAGTTGAGCACCTCTTCGGTCTTGGTCTGGACGATGTTCACATAGGACACCAGCAGGGCCAGAGCGGTGAGGGAGGCAGAGCCGATGGCAAAGCCCTTGCCGGTGGCGGCGGTGGTGTTGCCCAGGGAGTCCAGGGCGTCGGTGCGCTCACGGACCTCTTCGCCCAGGCCGGCCATCTCGGCGATGCCGCCGGCGTTGTCGGCCACGGGGCCGTAGGCGTCGGTGGCCAGGGTGATGCCCAGGGTGGACAGCATGCCCACGCCGGCGATGCCGATGC
>JAHZFC010000136.1 GCA_019421525.1 Clostridiales bacterium | reverse complement strand
GATGGAACACATTCTGCGGAAGTTTCTCTTCATACTTTGGGTCCTCCTTTTGATAGGGTATCTCCGGGTCGCGCGCAGATCCGCCGTGAGCGGCGATCGTCTCCTGCCCGACGGCCGCTGTGTGCAATATCACGGCGCGATCTTAAGATAAGAAATATTATACTGTTGATCATGACAGGAATATATACGAAAAAATCATATTTTTGTTCGAAAATCACATTTTCCTACAGGGGGCAGGGAGGGGAGAGCCAGAGCGCTCCAGGCGCAATATACCGTATCAGCAGTTGCGAAAAGCGGAGAACGTGCTATAATCAATAGATATCATATTGCATCCAGCGGGGCATTTATGACATGATGGTGTGCCGCGGACAGAGAAAAGGGGGCGGAGCCGTGGGGCCGTTGGGATTGATGGTGGTGGAGGATGACACGTTTATCCTGGAGGACCTCTCCGCGATCGTGGAACGGGAGACAGAGGGCTACCGGCTGGTGACGGCCTCCAACGGGAAGCAGGGCCTGCATAAGTTCCAGCAGTTCCGTCCGCTGATCGTGATCACCGATGTGCGTATGCCCGCCATGGATGGGCTGGAGATGATGGCCCGCATCAAAAAGCAGGACCCCTATGTCCAGTTTCTGATCTTGAGCGCCTATGATGATTTCGCCTCCGTCCAGGCGGCGCTGCGCCAGGGGGCGAAGGATTACCTGCTCAAGCAGGACATCACCCCGGAGCTGCTGACCGGGAAGCTGGCAGCCATCCGGGAGAGCTTGGACGAGCAGGTGGCGTTTGCCCTCAATGCGGTGAAAAACAGGATCTATGAGCTGATCGCCGCGCCGGCAGATGACCCCAGGAAATTGCAGGAGCAGCTGGAGGGCATCCTGCGGCTGGGCGGATATCTCCCGGATGAGCTGCTGCTGGGCCCTGCCCGGCAGTTTGCCCTCCGGCTGATGGAAGAGCGGGGCATGGAGGTGCCGGAGCAGGAGGGGGGCCAGGAGGATCCCAGGGCTTTTTTCGACGCGCTGCGGGTCTATCTGGCCGGGTTGGGGAAGAGCCCCCGGTATCTGCGCTCCAGCGGGCTGGAGTCCCCGGAGCCGGAGACGGTGTCCAAGGCCAGGGCCTATATGGAGGCCCATTTCCAGGACCCGGATCTGAGCGTCCAGGACGTGGCACGGATCGTGGGCATCAGCTATGGCCGCCTGGGGGTGCTGTTCCGGGAAAAGGTGGGGTGTACCATCAACGACTATCTCACTGAGCTGCGCATCCGGGAGGCCAAGCGGCTGCTGTGTACCGGGGACTACAAGATCTATGAGGTGGCGGAGCGGGTGGGCTACCGGAGCAGCCAGTATTTCAGCTATGCCTTCCACCAGCGGACCGGGCAGTCGCCCAACCACTACCGAAAAGGGGAATGAGCCCATTGCGTCGGGGAGAAAAGAGAAATCGGCTGACCCTTGCCATGCTCAAGGGCATCCTGCTGTGCGGGGTAGTCAGCGTGGCTTTGGTCGTGCTGGTCATCTTTGGCCTGTACCGGCCGCAGCTCCGGCGGCAGACTATGGAGCAGGCGGTGTCCACCGGGCACGTCCTGGCCGCCCAGATCGGCGTGGCAGTGCGCAGTGTGGTGGGGTATTCCGATTTCTATGTGGACTCCCCGGAGCTGAGAGCTGCCCTCGCCCGCTGGGAGAGAGAGCCCGGGGAGGCGGCGCAGGCTGCGGTGAGCCAGGTGCTGGAGCAGATGAGGCCCTCCGGCACGGCGGATATCCACAACGTGCTGATCTGGAAGGATGGCCAGGTCCTGGCTGCGTCCGAGCCGCTGGGTCAGGCCGACCTCAGCATGCTGGAGGCGGACTGGACCTTCCGGGTCAAGGACGGGACGGTGCAGGAGGAGTTCTCCCCGTTTTATAGCCGGAACGGGGACAGGGAGGAGCACAGCATCCTGTACCTGCGCAGCTTTACGGCGGGGGGACAGCGGTATACCCTGGGGATGGTCTGCGGGACCGAGCAGATGGAGCGGGATATCCTGCGCCTGTCTGAAGGGGCGTTTTCCGGATATGCCATCGCCACCATGGAAGGGCCCGCCTTTTTCCGGTCGGGAGAGCAGTCCAACGCCGACCAGGTCCTGGCCCAGCACACAGAAGACGCCTCCTTTCAGGAGCGGGACAGCACGGGGTATTACCTTGCGGAGACCATCTCTGCCAGCGGCTGGAAGGTCATCGCCTATCTGTCCAACAGCCAGTTCGATGCGCGCTTCACGCCGGTGCTCACCACGTCTCTGCTGATGTGTTTGCTGGTGTGCCTGGTGCTGGTGCTGCTGGTGGTGCCCTTTTCCCACTGGCTGCTCAAGCCCATCGGCGTGCTGCGGGACGGCATGGAGCGGGCCACCCAGGGGGATCTGACCGTCCGGGTGGCGCCGGAGCAGCGCAACGAGATCGGCCAGCTGGGAGAGTACTTCAACCATATGCTCCAGGAGATCCAGGCCGCCCAGGCCAAGGAGCTGCAGGCAGAACACCAGACCCAGCAGATGAAATATGAGCTGCTCTCCTCCCAGATCAACACCCACTATATCTGCAATACCATGAACTCGGTCAATTCCCTGGCCCGGCTGGGACGGTGCGACGATGTGGTCCGGGTGAACTCCGCGCTGCTGCGCATCCTGCAAAACCAGCTGCGCATCCGGGAGGATGAGGTGTTTTCCACCGTACAGCGGGAGCTGGATGCGGTGCAGTCCTACTGGAGCATCGAATCCCTCCACCCCAACGACCAGGCGCGGTTCGTGGTCCATGCCGACAAGGAGGCGCTGCTGTGCCCGATGCTCAAAAGCATCCTCCAGCCCCTGGTGGAGAACAGTCTGCGCCACGGTCTGCTGGACGAGGACACGGGGATCATATCCGGCACCATCTGGCTGACCATCGCCCGGCAGGGGGAGGAGCTCCGCCTGAGCGTACAGGACGATGGCAGGGGCATCTCAGCGGAGCGGCTGGCACAGCTGAACGATCCGGCCAGTATCTGGCAGGATGACACACAGCACATTGGGATCGCCAACATCAAGAAGCGGCTCTATTTTATCTTCCGGGAGAAGGCCACGGTGGAGATCACCTGTCAGGGGGGGACCAGGGTGGAGATCGTATGCCCCAGCGACCGTCCGGCACAGGAAGAGCGGCCGGCATGGAGCCCGGGGGAGGAGAAGACCGGATGGTATCCCCAGCGGGGGCCGGCCATAGGGGAGCGCCCGGGCGGAGAGCAGACAAATGAATGGAGGCGGCAGTGATGCGGTTGCGTATCGCCCTTTGATGAAACACACATCAAAGGAGGAAGTCATCATGGAAGTCAAAATCGAACTGCTTCCCAGCAGGGAGCAGCTGCTGGAGCTGTACGCCGACGCGGGCTGGGCCGCCTACACCCGGGACCCGGACCGTCTGGAGCGGGCGGTCAGACAGTCCCTGGCCGTCTATACCGCCTGGGATGGGGAGCGGCTGGTCGGCCTTATCCGGGCGGTGGGGGATGGGGAGACCATCCTCTACGTCCAGGACCTCCTGGTGCTCGCCCGATACCAGCGGCAGGGCATCGGTCGTGCCCTACTTGAGCGGCTGTGCGGTGACTTTGCCCACGTCCGGCAGAAGGTGCTCCTCACCGATGACACCCACAAGACCACGGCCTTCTACCGCGCCTGTGGCTGGACTGAAGTGGGGAACACAGGCTGTATCGCCTTTATCCAATAAGACCGATCCACAGAAAGGAAGTCAGATATCATGCGCGCCTATGAGAGACTATTGAAGTATGTGAAAGTCCACACCACCTCGGCGGATGACCAGGGCGTCACCCCCTCCACCCCCTGCCAGTGGGACCTGGCCAGGCTGCTGGTGGACGAGCTGAAGGCGCTGGGGCTGGAAAGCCCCAGCGTGGACGAAAACTGCATCGTCACCGCCTGGCTGCCCGCCACGCCGGGCTGTGAGAACGCCCCGGCCCTGGGCTTTTTGGCCCACATGGACACCTCCCCCGCCTTCTCCGGGGAGAATGTAGACCCCATCCTCCACGAAAATTATGACGGCGGGGACATTGTGTTGCCGAAAGAGGGGCGGGTCATCCGGGCGGCGGATTTCCCCTTCCTGTCCGGCCTCAAGGGGCAGACCCTCATCACCGCCGACGGCTCCACCCTGCTGGGGGCGGACGACAAGGCGGGGGTGGCGGAGATCATGACCCTGTGCGAGCGGCTGCTGGCGGAGGGGGCGCCCCACGGCCGCATCTGCGTGGCCTTCACCCCGGACGAGGAGATCGGAGAGGGGCCGGACCACTTCGATGTGGCTGCCTTCGGGGCCAGGTACGCCTACACCGTGGACGGCGGGGCCGCCGGGTCCATCGAGTATGAGAACTTCAACGCCGCCGCCGCCCGGCTGGACATCACCGGCGTGTCTGTCCACCCCGGGTCCGCCAAGGACACCATGGAGAACGCCCTGCTCATCGCCCAGGAGTTCAACGCTCTGCTGCCCGCCGACGCCATCCCGGCAAAGACGGAGGGATACGAGGGCTTCTTCCACCTGGACCGGCTGGAGGGCAGCGTGGCCTTCGCCCGGATGGACTACATCATCCGGGACCACGACCGGGCCAAATTCGAGGAGAAGAAGGCCCTCATGGAGCGTATCGCTGCCCAGGTCCAGGCGGGCCACCCCACCGCCAGGCTGGAGCTGACGGTGAAGGACAGCTACTACAACATGAAGGAGAAGCTGGCCGACTGCATGCACCTGGTGGACAACGCGAAAACGGCCGCCCGGCTGGCCGGGGTCGCCCCCACGGTGGAGCCCATCCGGGGAGGCACCGACGGGGCGCGGCTGTCCTACATGGGCCTGCCCTGTCCCAACCTGGGCACCGGGGGATATAACTTCCACGGGCCCTATGAGCTGGCCAGCGTGGAGCAGATGGACAGCGTGGTGGAGATCTTGAAGCACATCGTGGCCATGTACGCCAAGCTGTGAGAACAAAGGACTGCCGGAGGGAGGGCCTCCGGCAGTCTTCCTTTTCACAAGGGCGATAGCCCTTGCAACCCGCGAGGCCGTCCCGGCCTCCGGCGAGGGTACTTTTGCTCCCTGCAAAAAGTACCCAAAAGCCAAGGGCTTTGCCCTTGGATACGGGTTTTCTCCGACCCCATTTCTTTTGACAGCGCCAAAAGAAACGGTCAGGTTTCGCCTGACGGCGACCTTCTTTTCGCTCGTGCGAAAAGAAGGCAAAAGCACGCCGGGGGTCAGGCGCGGAAGAACTTCGAGCGCCAAGGGCGCGCTCTCGTTCTAAGCGCCTGCCCCCCCGGACCCCCGTTATTACGAGGGCCCATCCAAGTAATGCGCCGGACCCCATCCGGCGCACAGAGTCAGGACACACAAAGCGCCGCTTTCCGCTGCCGCTGATACGTTCCAGTGTAGTACTGCTTGCAACCTACGGTAGAGCGCCTGGCTGGGCCTGTGCTGTGACTAGGCGTGTCCCGTGGGCCCGCCTAGGTACTACAACTGTCAGGAGAGCGGCAGCGAAAATAAGGAGTAGGGAGCGTCGGCTTACCTCAGCGCCGGAAAGAGAACATTGCACCGCCCTATCCTGCGCTCCCGTAAAAACGGGGGTTCTTAGGGGGTGCGGGCCCTATGGAGCCCGGCCGCCCTCTGGCCGGAGCTTCATCCGGGGCCACACCCCCTAAGCGTGCTTTTGCCTACTTTTCGCACGAGCGAAAAGTAGGCCCCCG
>JAHZFC010000135.1 GCA_019421525.1 Clostridiales bacterium | reverse complement strand
GGCGGTCTTGCCGATGTTCTCGATGTCGCCGGTGCGGATGCACTTCTGGCAGGTGGTCACCCGGTGGCGGGGGGGCTCCTGCTCCCCGGTGAACCAGGGCTTCATGGGGGCCATGCCCGAGTTGATGAGCAGCAGGCTGGCATCGTTCTGGGGGATCAGGGAAAAGCTGGGCAGGCGCAGGTGGCCTTTCGTCTCGAAGAACTTCAGGAACATCTCCCGCAGTTCGTTCAGCCCAAAGGGCTTGGGGTCTTTCATTGGGATCTACCTCCATCTATTTTCTCTTATTTTTATCGCTGTGTTATCATAACAAGGACTGCGTCCTTGAAACCTTCTTTCCCGACCCCATTTCTTTTGAAAGCGCCAAAAGAAACGGTGTCGGACCGCCAAAGAAAAGCGCGATGCCATGGTCTACTGCCAACCACTCAACGACCGGCGCAAGGGTAACTAGGATACTCCTGCCCCCTGCGCCGCTGCCGCGCGTCGTCGCAAAGTCCGCTCCACTCCATTTCCGCCCGACGGCGAAAATTACGTTTGCTTCCTTGCTCCTCCTTTCCCCACCGAACCCGCTTTGCTGGGCTTCGGTGGGGCCCCTTTAGAACCCCCAGCGGCCCTCGGTAGTGCGCCTGGTTCTGCCACCTGCTGGCAGCAGGCGTG
Source organism: Clostridiales bacterium (assembly GCA_019421525.1). Lineage (GTDB taxonomy): Bacteria > Bacillota > Clostridia > Oscillospirales > Oscillospiraceae > Enterenecus. The sequence continues at coordinate 5,057 of JAHZFC010000135.1, read as the reverse complement.
TCTCGTGGGCCGGACGCACGCCTACAACTGCCAGGAGAGCGGCAGCGGAAACTAGGCGTAGAGAGTGTGAGCTTACCTCAACGCCGGAAAGGGAACACTGCACCACCCTATTCTGGGCCCCCGTACAAATTGGGGTCCGGGGGTGCAGGCGTTTAGAACGAAAGCGCGCCCTTGGCGCTTGAAGTTCTTCCGCGCCCAACCCCCGGCCTGTTTTTGGGTACTTTTTGCAGGGGCAAAAGGTCCCTCGCCGCAAGGCGACACCTTGCAGGGCTGGAGGCCCGGCTGGGCCTCATGTGGTCGCAAGGGCCCCGCCATTGCCAGGGGACCACCCCCTCCGGCCACTACGCGGCCACCTCCCCCGTCCAGGGGGAGGCGACGGCGCTGTCAAAAGAAATGGGGTCGGGAAAAGCCGTTCTTTAAGGACGCAGTCCTTGAAAGGGGACAAGGGTGCCAGCCTTTGGCCCGCTCCCTCAGGGACGCAGTCCCTGAAAAAGAAAAAGCCCCGCCCGGCTCAGGGGCGAAGGCAAAACCTCCGCGGTACCACCCTGATCATCCTTAGGCAAGGACATCTCACGTCATCCGGTAACGGGGATGAGACGTCCCGGTCGTCCCGGGCAGCTGGTGAAGTGGCGTGTCCAGGCGCTGTGCCGAGGGCTCTCACCGCTTCCCTCTCGCTTTTGGCCGCGCTGCCGGACTTGGCTCCGTCATGGCTTTTAACTGCTATATTCTATCACAGTTTTTTCTCTTGTCAAGCCTGATACTCCAGGAAAAAATGAGGTATACTTGGGATAAGATCACTTGGAACAGGAGGCCGCCTATGAAGACCCTTTATCTCAACGGGCCCATCTATCCCATGGACTCTCCCCACCCCGTATCCGCCCTGCTGGTGGAGGACGGCAAGATCGCCGCCCTGGGGCCGGACGCCCTGTTTGCCGTGGGGGCCAGGACGGTGGACCTCCAGGGCCGGGCCCTGCTCCCCGCCTTTCTGGACGCCCACGGCCACCTGGCCGCCTCGGCCAATTCTCTGCTCCAGGTCCCCCTGGGGCAGGCCTCCTGCTTTGACGACATCGCCCGGGCTATCTCTGACTTCATCCGGCGGGAGCATGTGGCGCCGGGGCAGTGGGTGCTGGCCCAGGGCTATGACCACAACCAGCTGGCGGAGGGGGCTCACCCCACCCTGGCCCTGCTGGACCAGGCCGCGCCCCACAATCCGGTGGCCGTCCAGCACAGCTCGGGCCACATGGGGGTGTTCAACTCCCTGGCCCTGGCCGCCCTCCATATCACCCCCGGCACTCCGGACCCGGAGGGGGGCCACATCGGGCGCGCTGACGGAGCCCTCACCGGCTATCTGGAGGAGAACGCCTTTGTCCAGGCCCTCCAGCAGGTGCCCATGCCCGACCCCCGGGACCTGCTGGCCGCCTTCCGCCGTGCCCAGAAAAACTACGCCGCCCACGGCATCTCCACCGTCCAGGAGGGGATGTTCGCCGCCCAGCTCATCCCCCTCTACCAGGCCCTGCTGGACAGCGGAGCGCTGGAGCTGGACGTGGTGGGCTATCCCGGCGCGGCGGACTTCGAGGCGGCGGCCGCCGCCTTTCCCCACAGTGTGCGGCAATATGACCGGCGCTTCAAGCTGGGCGGGCTGAAGATGTTCCTGGACGGCTCCCCCCAAGGGCGCACCGCCTGGCTGCGCTCTCCCTACCAGGGGGAGGCGGACTACCGCGGCTATCCCACCATGACGGACAGCGCGGTGGAGGACGTCCTGCGCCGGGCCCTGGCCCTGGGGGTGCAGCCCCTGGCCCACTGCAACGGGGACAGGGCGGTCCAGCAGTATCTGGACGCGGGGGCCCGGGTGGAGAAGGACAGCCCCCGGCTGGCCGACCTGCGCCCGGTCATCATCCACGCCCAGCTCATGGGGGCGGACCAGCTGCCCCAGGCCAAGGCCCTGGGCTTCACCCCCTCGTTCTTTGTGGCCCATGTCTACCACTGGGGGGACGTCCATTGGAACAACTTCGGCCCCATGCGTGCCAGCGCCATCTCCCCGGCGGGGTCGGCGCTGGCGCTGGGCCTACCCTTCACCTTCCACCAGGACGCCCCGGTCATCCCCCCGGATATGCTGGAGACGGTGTGGTGCGCCGCTGAGCGGATGACCCGGTCCGGGCGGGTGCTGGGCCCGGAGCAGCGCATCCCGGTCTACGACGCCCTGCGGGCGGTGACCGCCAACGCCGCCTGGCAGTATTTTGAGGAGGGCAGCAAGGGCACCCTGTCCCCCGGCAAGCGGGCAGACCTGGTCATCCTGGACCGGGACCCCCTGGCCACACCGCCGGAACGGCTCCGGGAGATCCAGGTGCTGGCCACCGTCAAAGACGGGCAGACCATCTATGAGGCATAGACCCACATACCAATAAAAAGAGAAAGAAGGTATTTGCATGGAACTCAGGCCGCTGCACGTGGGCATCAGCGTTACGGACATGGACCAGGCCATCGCCTGGTACGGGAAAAATCTGGACTTTCACCTGGTGAAGGACGACGGCTTCCTCCCGCCCCTGGGGGCACGGGTGTGCTTTTTGCAGCACGGGGACTTTCAGATCGAGCTGTTCCAGTACCAGGACCCCAAGCCCCTTCCTCCGGACCGCCGGCACCCCAACACCGACCTTCAGACCGTGGGCACCAAGCACATCGCCCTCGGCGTATCGGACCTGGACGCGCTCAAGGCGCGGCTCACCGCCAACGGGGTGGAGCTCGCCCACGAGGTAAATATGGACGGCGACCATGTGCTGTTCATCCGGGACTGCTGCGGCAGTCTCATCGAGCTGATCGGGACGGACTGATCGGCCGCGCCTCTGCGCCTTTGATCGTTCGTCTCAACTTTTGCTCCCATTTCCCGACCGGGGAAAAACTATGCTATAATGAGATCATTCAGCACATAGCAAAGGGGGGACCGGCTATGGACGCCTGCCCGGACTGCGTCCAGGCGCGCGCCGCGCTGGCCCAGGAATTTCAGACCCTGCGGCCTTTGTTCGCCGCCCTGGGGGACGAGACCCGCCAGCTCATCTTCCTGACCCTGCTGGAAAGCGACCAGGTGGGCCTGCGGGTGGGCGAGCTGGCCCAGCGCACCCACCTGTCCCGTGCCTCGCTGTCCCGGCACCTGCGGGTGCTGTGCCAGGCCGAGGTGGTCCGGGTGCACCGGGAGGGGACCCGGAATTACTACTACGCCAACGCGGACACCAGCCAGTGGTCCGCCTTCCAGTCCCTGGCCGACCATGTGGCTGCGGTGGTCCAAAATGCCGTGGTCCAGGGCTACCCCGATCTGGACGAGCACTGAAAGGAGACACGAACTCATGGAACTGCAAGAGGCCCTGCGGGAGCGCCACTCCGTGCGGGACTATACCGACCAGCCCATCGACCCCGTGGCTGTCCGCCGCCTGGAGGAAGAGATCGCCGCCTGTGACCAGGCCGGCGGCCTGCATATCCAGCTGGCCACCGGCGAGCCGGAGGCCTTTACCGGGATCCTGCCCCACTATGGAAAATTCCGGGGAGTGAAAAATTACCTGGCCATGGTTGGGCCAAAGGGCCCCGCACTGGAGGAGGCGGTGGGATATTACGGCCAGCGGCTGGTGCTGTGCGCCCAGCAGCTGGGGCTGAACTCCTGCTGGGTGGCCCTCACCTTCCGCAAGGGCAAGGTGAGGTGTGAGATCGCCCCCGGGGAGAAGCTGGCCTGCGTCATCTCCCTGGGCTACGGCGTGACCCAGGGCGTCCCCCACAAGAGCAGGCCCATGGCCGACCTGTGCCGGGTGGACGGTGATATGCCCGACTGGTTCCTCCGGGGGATGGAGGCGGCCATGCTGGCCCCCACCGCCATGAACCAGCAGAAATTCCGCTTCACCCTTCAGGGGGACATGGTCGCTTTGGAGAGCACCGGCGGCTTTTACTCCCACATCGACCTGGGCATCGTGAAATACCAGTTTGAAGTGGGGGCGGCAGGCGCCTCCTTCCGCTGGGCACTTTGAGACTGTCGAAAAAATTTTTTCGACAGTCTCTCGCCGGGGACAAAGCCCCATCCCCGGCGAAAACGGCCCGCGGCAGCGCACGCACTGTCCGTCAGAGACGGCCAGTGCGCACGTTTGCGGGCCGAGAAGTGTTTTCGTCCACGCACATGTCGCGGCCGAAAACAGATTTGTATTTTTTCGCGCCTGTGGGCGCGAACGCGCTGAAAGAGCCTGCGTCCAGACCTGGACGCAGGCTCGTTTTGTTTTTATGAGCTTTTCCGGCAGGCCCGGACCACCGACAGGGGGGGCACAGGCCGGGGCAGCTTCATATGGAAGATCATCTGGGGGTGCCGGGGCTCCGCCAGCTCCTGCCCCTCCCCGTCGGTCATCATGGGGGCGGTCATGGCAAAGGCCGCCACATCGGGGCCCACCACCTCGATCTCGTCCCCGGCGGCGAACTTGTTCCGGAGGGAGAGGGTGGCGTTCCCCTCCCCGTCGCACTCGGTCACCACTGCCAGCACCTGCCAGTCCCGGATATACCGGGCGGAGTCGGTGTACTGGCCGGGGTAGCCGTAGTAAAACCCCGTGGAATAGTGCCGGTGGCTGACCTTGTCCACCTCAGCGCGCCACACCGGGTCCAGGGGGCGGCCGTCCGCCGCCGCGTCGATGGCGTGGCGGTAGGCGGCGGTGACCATGGCCGCGTAGTAGGCGCTCTTGGCTCTCCCCTCGATCTTCAGGGAGTCCAGCCCCGCCTCCAGCAGCTCGGCCACATGGTCGATCATGCACATGTCCCGGGAGTTGAGGATAAAGGTCTCCCCATTCTCCTCGAACACCGGGAAATACTCGCCGGGCCGCTTCTCCTCCATGAGGGCGTACTGGTAGCGGCAGGGCTGGGCGCAGGCGCCCCGGCTGGCGTCCCGCCCGGTCATATAGTTGGACAGCAGGCACCGCCCGGAGTAGCTCACGCACATGGCCCCATGGACAAAGGCCTCGATCTCAAGCTCCTTGGGGGTGCGGGCCCGGATCTCCCGGATCTCGTCCAGGGACAGCTCCCGGGCCAGGATCACCCGG
>JAHZFC010000134.1 GCA_019421525.1 Clostridiales bacterium | reverse complement strand
CATATCCAGGTCCACGCTGCCGCACAGCACATGGCCGTGCTGGTGGTCGGTGTGGTTGCCGCCGATCTCGGTGCGGCCGGGGCCGCTGAACAGGGCCGCGTCCGCTTTGCCGGCCGGGTCGAAGGCGGTTTGGAAGCCCTCAACCACCCGGATGGCCCGCGCTCTGGCCCAGTCCAGGCTGTCCTGGCTGCCATCCAGGGCGTACAGCCCGGCCAGGACCTGGTCATGGCCGCCGGAGCGCAGGGCCGCCAGCAGAGTTTCACAGGAGCTCATGGGGATCACCTCGTCCTTCCTTGTTACAGATAGTATATTTAATTTTTAGTAAAAATTCAATAGGCAGAGCGCACGGTTGGAAAACTTCAGCGCTGTGCACAGGCACGGGGCCTAGCCTCTGTGCATATTCACCGGCCGGGCGCGGGACCGCTGCTCTCCCGCACCGCCAGGGAGGGGGGGACCACCACCTTCAGGGGGATGGTGCGCACCGGCTGCCTGCCGGGCAGGACGGCCCGTTCCGCCAGCAGGCGCAGGGCGGTGCGGGCCATCTCCTCCACATGGGTGGACACCGAGGTGAGGGGTGGGTCCACCAGGGCGGAGCGGGGGGTGTCGTTGAAGGACACCACCGACACCTGGCCGGGGACGGAGATCCCCGCCTGGCGCAGGGCCCGGAGGGCGCCGATGGCGCTGTCCTCGTTGGCGCAGAGCAGGGCGGTGGGCATCGCTGCGCCGGAGAGCAGGAAGTCCCCCACCGTCCGGGCGGCGGCGTCTGCCTCCATGGGGCAGTCCAGCAGCAGCTCCCGGTCCAGCAGGCCCCGCCGCTCCATCAGGGCCAGGAACAGCTCCCGGCGCACCTCCGGTGCCCGCTGGCGGCGGTCATCCAGCTTGTACACCGGGCCCACGAAGCCGATGCGCCGGTGGCCCAGGCCGGTCAGATGCTCCAGGGCCAGGGAGATGCCCAGCTCATAGCCCAGCACCACCGAGTCGAACCGGCTCTCCCAGGGGGAGGAGTCCACAAAGACCACATTGGGGGTGAGGGCGGCCAGGGCCTCGATCTGGGCGGGGGAGAACAGGCCGACGGCCACGATGCCGTCCAGCGGCTCCCCCTCCAGCGGGGCAAAGCCCTGTCCCCGGCCAGCCAGGGGCAGGCAGGTGTACCGCTGCTCCCCGCAGCTCTGGCGGACAAAGCCGCTGAGGTAGAGATAATAGGAGTCATCCAGCTGCTCCACCGGGGAGAGCATCTCCGCCACCCCCACCCGGAGCAGGCTCTTGGGGCTGCGGCCCCGGCGGCTGCGGGTGGCGTTGTAGTTCAGGCGGCCCGCCTCCTCCAGCACCTTCCGGCGGGTCTCCGCCGTGACGGACAGGGAGGGGTCCCCGTTGAGGATGCGGGAGATGGTGGCGGGGGAGTATCCGGTGCGGTCCGCCAGCTCCTTGAGAGTTGCCATGATGATACCTCCGGGAATTTTACTAAAAACAGCATAACATGGGGGGACGATCTCCGCAAGAAAAAAACGGCCTTTTCTTTGCCTTTTTTCCCGGAGTCTGTTAAACTAGGGGTAGCTTACATGGAATGGAGGCCTTTTTATGGAAGAAGCATCCCGCCGTCCCTTTGGACAGGCCCCGACGTGCCAGCCGGTGGAGCTGCTCACCCTGGACAACGGCAGAGTGCGCTGTGAGATCTTGACCTTTGGCGCCGCCCTGCGCACCCTGGAGGTGCCCGACCGCACCGGAGGACGGGTGGACGTGGTGCTGGGCTACGGCGCCCTGGAGGACTACCTGAGGTACGACGGCTACCTGGGGGCGGTGGTGGGCCGGTACGCCAACCGCATCGCAAAGGGGCGCTTCACCCTGGACGGGAAGGAGTACGCCCTGGCGGTGAACAGCGGCCCCAACCACCTCCACGGGGGGAGCGTGGGCTTCTCCCATCGGGTGTGGCAGGTGGAGGCGCTGGAGCGGGACCGGGCGGTGCTCGCCCTCACCAGCCCCGACGGGGAGGAGGGCTACCCGGGGGACCTGACGGTCCGGGTGACCTACCGGCTGGACGGCTCCGCCCTGGAACTGCGCTATGAGGCCGTATCCGACAAGGACACTCCCTGCAACCTGACCAACCACAGCTACTTCAACCTGTCCGGGCACGCCTCCGGCCCGGTGCTGGACCAGGAGATCGCCATCCGCGCCCAGCGCTACACCCCCACCGACGGGGACAGCATCCCCCTGGGCACCATCGAGCCGGTGGAGGGCACCCCCATGGACCTGCGCACGCTCACCCCCATCGGCGCCCACATCGACGACGACTTCGTCCAGCTGCGCCAGGCCGGAGGCTATGACCACAACTATGTGGTGGACGGGGAGCCGGGGGCGCTGCGCCCGGCGGCCCGGGCCTGGTCCCCCGGGACGGGCATCGCCATGGACGTGGAGACCACCCTGCCCGGCGTGCAGCTCTACACCGCCAACTTCATCGAGCAGGGCAGGCCGGGCAAGGCCGGCGCGGTGTACGGCCCCCGCCACGCATTCTGCCTGGAGACCCAGTTTTATCCCGACTCCCCCAACCAGCCCCGGTTCCCCTCCAGCATCCTGCGCGCAGGGGCGCGGTACGACCAGGTGACGCGCTTCGTCTTTTCTGTCCGACAGGGCTAAGGGACCACATCGCCGATGGAGCGGCGGGCTGCGGGCGGCTTGGCCCTTGACGGGCGGCCGGGCCCGCTGATGAGATGACACTGTGCCGGGCCGAGGCGAGGGCCCTGCCCGGCCCCGTTTGGAAAGGAGCGGATACCGTGCCTGCTCAATATTACAAGGATGCGCTGCGCCTGGGCGTGCGGGAGCGGCGCAGCTGCATCACCCATGAGCAATACCCCTATCTTCCCGTGATGGACAACTTCATCCCGCTGGAGCGGTCGGCCAACGGGACGGACCTGGGGCTGCGGCAGGTGCCCGCCGAGTTCATCGTGGGCACCCGGTCGGCCATGCGCACCACCGCCTTTGCCCGCAACTTCATGCCCCTGCTGCCCGAGGACACGGAGTTTGCCGCCAAGTGGATCCAGCTGTGCCAGTCCCATCTGGAGGAGGGCATCCGGGAGCCGGTCCAGCTCTACGAGTACATGAACCGCTACTATGTGGCGGAGGGCAACAAGCGGGTCAGCGTGCTGAAGTATTTCGACACGCCGTCCATCGCCGCCCAGGTGATCCGGGTGATGCCCGAGCGCACCGGCGACCAGGATGTGGAGCTGTACTATGAGTTCGTGGAGTTCAGCAAGTACAGCGGCATCGACTTCATCGAGTTCACCAAGCCCGGCTGCTACGCCGAGCTGCAGCGGCTGATGGGCAAGGGGCCGGAGACGGCCTGGACGGAGGAGGAGCGCCGGCGGTTCGCCGCGGTCTACTACCAATTCCGCGGCGCCTTTGAGGCCCACGGCGGCAAGCGGCTGTCCACCACGGTGGGCGACGCCATGCTGGCCTATATCCGGGTCTATGGCTACCAGGCGCTGCGGGCCCAGAGCGCCCAGGAGATGAAGGCCTCGGTGGACAAGGTGTGGGAGGAGATCATCCTCCAGCAGGAGGAGCGGCCCATCGCCCTCAACCTGGCGCCGGAGGAGAAGAAAAAGACCGGTCTGCTGTCCATGGTGCTGCCCAGCAGTGAGCCCAAGGAGCTGAAGGTGGCCTTCCTCAACGACAAGTCCCCGGACACCTCCGGCTGGACCCTCTCCCACGAGCTGGGGCGGCTGCATGTGCAGCGGGTCTTTCGGGGGCAGATCGTCACCACCGCCTGCCACGATGTCATGTCCGGCGACCCGGAGCAGGCCATCGAACAGGCCATCGCCGAGGGCAACACCGTGATCTTCACCACCTCCTCCCGGATGCTCCCCGCCAGCCTGCGGGTGGCGGTGGAGCACCCGGAGGTCATCATCCTGAACTGCTCGCTGAACAAGTCCCACCGGTACATCCGCACCTACTATGTCCGGCTGTACGAGGTGAAGTTCATCATCGGCGCCATCGCCGGCTCCCTGGCCCGGGACGGGCAGCTGGGGTATATCTGCAACTACCCCATCTACGGGCAGATCGCCGGGATCAACGCCTTCGCCCTGGGGGCCAAGATGGTGAACCCCCGGGCCAGGGTGTATCTGGAGTGGTCCTCCGTGGACGGCATGGGCCAGGCCAGACGCCGCCTGACAGACCGGGGCATCGACCTGATCTCCCTGCAGGACATGATCAGCGTGGACCCCGGCGGCTTCTCCTACGGGCTGGCCCAGGTGACGGACCAGGGGGCGCTCAACCTGGCCATGCCGGTGCTGCAGTGGGGCGTCTACTACGAGACGATCCTCCGGCAGATCCTGGACGGCACCTTCCGCACGGAGTATGCGGAGAGCCGCAAGGCGCTGAACTACTACTGGGGCATGACGGCCGGTGTGGTGGACCTGCGCTGCTCCGGCCGCCTGCCGGAGAGCACCCGGAAGATGGCGGACTTCATCCGGCGGAGCATCTGCAGCGGCATCTGCGAGCCCTTCTCCGGACCGATCTACACCCAGAATGGCTGGACGATCAATGGGGAGAATAACAACAGCCTGTCTCCCGAGCAGATCGTCAACATGGACTGGCTGGCGGAGAACGTGGTGGGCGCGCTGCCCAGCTACGACCAGCTGTCCGAGATCGGGAAGGCAACAGTGGACATGGTGGGCGTGGACCCGTCGAAGGACAAGGGGAGCGCCCCCAGGAGAGGAAGCGACCATATGGGGGAAACGGGGGGGCCGACATAAAGATCTTAGCGGTATCTGATGTGGTGGTCAAGGGATACTATGACTACTACAGGCCGGGCTGCCTGTCCCGATTCGACCTGATCCTGGCCTGCGGCGACCTGAAGCGGGAGTATCTGGAGTTCCTGGTGACCATGGCCCGCTGCCCGCTGCTGTATGTGCGGGGCAACCACGACGACGGGCTGGAGCGGGAGCCGCCGGAGGGCTGCGTGTGCATCGAGGACAGGCTCTACCAGTACCAGGGCATCCGCATCCTGGGCCTGGGCGGTTCCCACCGCTACGGGAAGGGGCAAAATATGTATACGGAGGCCCAGATGGGACTGCGCATCCTCCGGCAGAAGCCCAGGATCTGGCGCAGCGGGGGCATCGACATCCTGGTCACCCATGCTCCCGCCCGGCACATCAACGACTTCGACACCCCGGCCCACCAGGGCTTCGAGTGCTTTGTGCGTCTGCTGGACCAGTACCGGCCCAAATATTTTGTCCACGGGCACGTCCACAAAAATTACGGCCTGGACATCCCGGAGCGGTCGGTCTACCGGGACACCACGGTGATCAACGCCTGCGGGCGCTGCATCTTTGAGTATTGACCAGCGGGGGCTTTCGGCCCTGTCCTCCGCCCTGCCAAGGGCTGGCACCCTCGACCTGTTTCAAGGACTGCGTCCTTGAGGACCTGGCTTCCCCCCTGGCGGGGGAGCTGTCACGCGAAGCGTGACTGAGGGGGGCTCCAAAGGCTTCGCCTTTGGGGAACGTATTTTCCCGACCCCATTTCTTTTGTCTTGGTCGCCGCCCATGCCTTCTCCTTTGGGAGAAGGTGGCCCGGCGTCAGCCGGGGCGGATGAGGCGTCAGGTCTCGCCTGACGGCGACCTCCTTTCTGTGCGCACAGAAAGGAACCAAAACCAAAGGCTTTGCCTCTGGGAACGAAACACCAAAAACCATTTCTTTTGTATGCGCCAAAAGAAACGGTTTTTGAAATCCAAAG
>JAHZFC010000133.1 GCA_019421525.1 Clostridiales bacterium | reverse complement strand
CCCCCGGGGATGAGGTCTATCGTGGCGCCTGGGAGGCGCGACAGGGCGGCGGCCACCTCCACCGTCTCGGTCACGCCGGCCAGGCACAGGGGCGGGAACACCACGCACCACCAGTTGCGGCCCTCCCCCTCCCCGATGACCACCCGCAGGGCTCGGTAGGTGCCGGCGGGCAGGGCGAAGTCCTCATACTCCCGGGTGGGGAACCAGCAGTCCTCCAGGCTGACGGCGACAGGGTAGTCGTACCCCTCCCGGGCCACCACCCAGGCCCCGATGTCCGCCAGCTCCTGGAGGTGGGCGGACAGGGCCTGCTCCGCCTGCTCCTGGTCGGACGTCCCCTCCAGCAGGGGGACGGCGGCGGAGAGCACTGCGTCCCGGACCTGGAGCTTCAGGGCCTGGTCGGCGTCGCTGTCCGAGTTGGCGATGACGTGCAGCCGCACCACCTGCCCGGCCAGGGCGGACTGGCTGCCCGCGGCCCACACCCCGGTGACCAAGGTGAGGGAGAAGGCCACCAGCAGGGCGCATTCCCAGAGGCGAAGGGTCTTGGAAGTCATAAAAAACACCGTCCTATGTAGGTTTGCCTACATTGTGGACGGTGTTTTTCCATTTTATACAGGGCGAGGGAAAGTTTTGCCTAAAACAGCTGAACAGACCACGAAGTCCGGCCCGCCCGGTCAGTTGGACAGGGTGCGGCAGAGAAAGACGTCCTGATAGCTGCCTTTCAGCTGCTCACAGGCGGCCTGGGCGGCGCCCAGGTCATCGAACAGGCCGAACACGGTGGGGCCGCTGCCCGTCATGGACGCGCCCAGGGCGCCGCAGTCGATGAGGGCGGCCTTGATGGCACAGATCTCGTTTTGCCGCCGGGGCTCCAGCACGTCCTCGAACACGTTGTACATCCGCCGGGCCACCTCTACCAGGTCTCCCGCCTCCAGGGCGGCGAGCAGGCCGGCGGTGTCCGGCCGTCGGACGATCTTCCGCACGTCCACCCGGCTGAACAGCTGGGGGGTGGAGATGGGAAAGGGGGGCTTGCACACCACCACATGGCAGAGGGGGAGAGAAGGCAGCGGGGTGAGGAGCTCCCCCCGGCCCTCCGCCAGGGCGGTGCCCCCCATGACGCAGTAGGGCACATCGGAGCCCACCGCCTGGCCGATCTCCGCCAGCCGCTCCGGGGACAGGCCGGTGCCGGTCAGCGCATCCATGGCCCGGAGGACGGCGGCGGCGTCCGAGCTGCCGCCCGCCATCCCGGCGCACACCGGGATGTGCTTGTCGATGGCGATGTCCACCTGGAGATCGCTCCCCGTGGCCTCCCGGAAGGCCTGGGCGGCCAGCTGGGCCAGGTTGCGCCCGTCTTGGGGCAGGTAGCTCAGGGTGGTGGACATGGCCCCCTCCCCCTGGGCGGGGGAGATGTCCAGCTCGTCCGCCAGGTCGATGGCCTGCATGACCATCTGCATATCGTGATAGCCGTCCTCCCGGCGTCGGAGGATGTCCAGGGTGAGATTCAGTTTGGCGTAGGCTTTCGTCCGCATGGCGCACCTGCCTTTTCAGTCCGCCGGGAAAGGCGCGGCCTTTCCCGGCGGGGAATGAGTGGTATTAGTCCCGTATCTTCCTGGCCTCCAGATAGAAGCGCTTGTCATGGGCGTAGCCCATGGAGAAGGTCTTGCGGGGGAGCGCTCCCCGGCGGATGACCGCGGGGAAGAGCTGGTCCTTGGAAAGGGCGGGCAGCAGGAAAGCGATGTTCTCCGGCCGCATCCCCAGGTCCCGGGCCACGCTGTCCCCGTGGATGTAGTCCACCCGGCCGGGATCATGGGAGAGGTAGTCGTCCAGAAACTGCTGGAGGGCGCCCACGGGCAGCGGGTCGGCGGAGGTGGGCAGGGTGATCCAGCCAGCGCCGTCGGCGTGGATGAACTGGATGACATGGCCCTCCCCCTTGCCCAGGCGGGCGCCGGGGTAGGCGGCGATCAGCGCGTCCAGCAGCTTCTGCGGCTCGGTGTGGAACACCACCCGGTGGATGGGCTCGAAGTCCAGGGCGTCATCGTGGAGGTCCACCAGCTCGCACAGGGCGAACCGGGCGGGCAGGTCCGCCCACCGCTCCGGCGCAGTCAGCCGCTTCTGCCGCTCATAGCACTCCTTGGCGGTGGCCAGGGAGTGGTTGCCGTCCCCCACGGCGAAGAGCATCACCGGCTCGTCCGGGCCATACCGGGCGTGGAAGGCGTCGGGGTCGGCCAGGGCGGACATGGCCGCCGCCACCTGGCCCAGCTGGCCGTCATTGAGCTTCCACCCGGCCAGGTGCCCGCCCTGCTCCATCAGGTCGAAGTCGTACAGCGGCTCCATCTGTGCCTTTTGCCCGGCCAGGGGCTCGATGAGGGTGCGGCCGGGGTCGTCGCACAGCAGCATGACGTGGGGCAGCTCGATGGGGGCGTTCTTGCGCACCGCCACCCGGGGCGGGATGCGGGAGAGGACCACCCCCTCGGTGGCGCGGACAGGGGCGGAGGAGCCAGGCTCGTAGTCGTACTGCTCCAGATCCACCATGCCCACCAGGCCCCGGCGGACCTTGCCGTTGTCCAATGTGCGCTCCACATAGACCATGGTGTGGGGCAGCAGGGCGAAGCGGTCCTCCCGGAGGTAGTGGGTCATGGTGTTGTTCACATCCATGATGTCCGTCTCCACATGGGGGCCGTCCAGGCTGCTCTCCGGCAGGATGAGCCGCAGGGCGGAGGGGGAGCGGCCCACCCGCTCCTCCACCCGCTGCCAGTACTCGGGCTGGGAGGTGTATTGGTCGCAGGCCACCACCGCCCACAGGGACAGGTCGCAGTCCCGGGGCAGCAGGATGTCCGCCGGGCGGAAGGGCAGCTGGGAAAAGTCATGTTCCATAGGGAAAACTCCTTTTACAAGGGCTCCGCCCTTGTAACATTACTTACCAAAAACCATTTCTTTTGTGTGCGCCAAAAGAAACGGTAGGAAAAGCCGTCCCGGCTTTCCGGGACAAGGTTTCGCCTTGCGGCGACCTTCTTTTCGCTCGTGCGAAAAGAAGGCAAAAGCACGCCGGGGGTCAGGCGCGGAGGAACTTCAAGCGCAAAGGGCGCGCTTTCGTCCATAGCGCCTGCACCCCCGGACCCCCGTTTTTACGGGGGCCCATTCTAGTCATGCGACATTCTCTTTCCGGCGTTGCGGAGAGCCGACACTCCCTACTCCCAGTTTCCGCTCGCCGCGCTATTGGCAGTCGTAGAACTCTGCCGGGCCCTCGGGTCACGCCTGCTGCCAGCAGGTGTCAGAACCAGGCGCACTCCCGTGGGCCGTAGGTATTGCTGCTCTGGCACGCATCAGCGGCAGCGGCGCAGGGGGCAGGGAGTATCCCAGTTACCACAGCGCCGGGCGATGAGTGGGACGTACCGAAGCATGGGAAAGCGCTTTTCTTTGGCGGTCCGACACCGTTTCTTTTGGCAAGACAAAAGAAATGGGGTCGGAAAAGAAGATCTCAAGGACGCGGTCCTTGAAAGAGGGTCAAGGGCATCGGCCCTTGGAAAAATTCAGGCCATGGCCCGCCGGATGGCGGCGAGCAGATCGCCGAACTCCTCGTAGGCGGGCACTTCAGGGTGGTCGGCCTTGATCTGGTCGGTGCTCTTGAACAAAAAGCCCGCTTTACTGGCCTGGATCATGCCCAGGTCGTTGTAGCTGTCCCCGGCGGCGATGGTGTCGTAGCCGATGGACTGCAGGGCCTTCACCGTGGTGAGCTTGGACTGGGGGCAGCGCATCCGGTAGCCGGAGATGGCCCCGTCCGGGGCCACCTCCAGGGTGTTGCAGAAGATGGTGGGCCAGCCCAGCTTTTCCATCAGGGGCTTGGCGAACTGCTCAAAGGTGTCGCTGAGGATGATGACCTGGGTGTCCCGGCGCAGCTCGTCCAGGAACTCCTTGGCCCCGGGCAGGGGGTCGATGGTGGCGATGACGGCCTGGATCTCCTTCAGGCCCAGGCCGTGCTCCTTCAGGATGGCCAGCCGGTAGGCCATGAGCTTGTCGTAGTCAGGCTCGTCCCGGGTGGTGCGGCGCAGCTCCGGGATGCCGCTGGCCTGGGCGAAGGCGATCCAGATCTCGGGGACCAGCACGCCCTCCATATCCAGACAGGTGATATACATAGCGTTCTCCCTCTCGTTTTATTTATGATAGGGGCGGAACATTCCGTGCCGAGATCTACAGCTCGCCCCGGGCCTGCTTTTTCCGCAGGTTGGTCAGGAAGTTGTCCATCCGGGTCAGGGCCTCCGCCAGATCCTTCATGGACGCGGCGTAGCAGCAGCGCACGAAGCCCTCGCCCCCGGGGCCGAAGGCGGTGCCGGAGATGACGGCCACCTTCTCCTCCAGCAGGAACCGCTCGCAGAACTCATCGGAGGACAGGCCGCTGGAGCGGATGCAGGGGAACACATAGAAGGCGCCCTTGGGCTCGAAGCACTCCAGGCCGATGCGCCGCAGGCCCTCCACCAGGTAGCGGCGGCGGCCGTCGTACTCGTCGCGCATTTTTTCAATATCCCCGTCGCCGTTGCGCATGGCCTCGATGGCGGCGTACTGGCTGGTGGTGGGGGCGGACATGATGCCGAACTGGTGGAGCTTGGTCATCTGGGCCACGATCTCTTTGGGGCCGGCCAGGTAGCCCAGCCGCCAGCCGGTCATGGAGTAGGCCTTGGAGAAGCCGTTGACCACGATGGTGCGCTCGTACATGTCCGGGATGTTGGCCATGGACACATGGCGCTGTCCGCCGTAGGTCAGCTCGGCGTAGATCTCGTCGGAGAGGACCATGATGTCGGTGCCCCGGAGCACCTCGGCCAGGGCCTCCAGGTCGGCGCGCTCCATGATCCCGCCGGTGGGGTTGGACGGGAAGGGGAGCACCAGGGCCTTGGTCTTGTCGGTGATGGCGCTTCTCAGCTCGTCGGCGGTGAGGCGGAACTCGTTCTCCGCCTTCATCTCCAGGTAGACGGGGGTGCCGCCGGCCATCTCCACCAGGGGGCCGTAGCACACGAAGGAGGGCACGGGGATGATGACCTCGTCGCCGGGGTCCACCAGGCAGCGGATGGCCAGGTCGATGCCCTCGC
The DNA here is from genome assembly GCA_019421525.1 of Clostridiales bacterium. Taxonomy (GTDB): domain Bacteria; phylum Bacillota; class Clostridia; order Oscillospirales; family Oscillospiraceae; genus Enterenecus. The sequence goes on along the minus strand of JAHZFC010000133.1, from coordinate 810 downwards.
TGCCCCCCACGGTGACCAGGATCTGATCGGCAAAGTGGTAGTGCAGGTCGAACCGGCGGGCCAGGTAGCTGGCGATCTCCCGGCGCAGCTCGGCCAGGCCCGCGTTGCTGGTGTACTTGGTGAAGCCCTTCTCCAGCGAGTAGATGCCCGCGTCGCGGATGTGCCAGGGGGTGGGGAAGTCGGGCTCCCCGATGCCCAGGGAGATGGCGTCCTTCATCTCCTCCAAGATATCGAAAAAGCGGCGGATGCCGGAGGGCTTCACATCCTGGATCCGCCGGGACAGGATCTGTTCATAGTTCATACGAAGATGTACTCCCTTTCCTGCTCCTCACGCTTTTCAAAGATGAGGTGCTTTTCTTTGTATTTTTTCAGGATGAAGTGGGTGGCGGTGCCGGTGACGTCCTCCAGGGGGGCCAGCCGCTGGCCCACGAACTGGGCCACCTCCTTCAGAGTGCGGCCCGAGGTGATCACCGTCAGGTCAAAAGCGCCGCTCATGAGGTAGACCGACTCCACCTCGTCATACTGGTAGATGCGCTCGGCCACCCGGTCGAAGCCCTCGCCCCGCTGAGGGGTGACCTTGACCTCGATGAGGGCGGTGACGGACTCCCGGTCGGTGCGGTCCCAGTCCACGATGGCCTTGTAGCCCAGGATCACCTTGTCCTCCTCGTATTTCTTGATCGCCGCTGCCACATCTGCCTCGGGCATATTTGCCAGGGATGCCAGTTGGGCATGGGTCAGGGTGCAGTCGTCTTCCAGCAGCTGTAACAGCTTTTTCATGTGATCTCCTCCTTATCTGATCGGCTGGGAGCG
>JAHZFC010000013.1 GCA_019421525.1 Clostridiales bacterium | reverse complement strand
GCTGACAGGGGTGTTCGCCTATATGGCGTGTACCGGCCAGATCAGCCAGGACTTCATGACCATCTACGCGGTGATCATCGCCTTCTACTTCGGCACCCAGAGCCAGAAGGTGCAGGACGTGATCGAGGCGGGGGGAGATACATGAGTGATCAAAAGCTCGACCTGCGGTATTACAACGGGGAGGTCGACGACGACCTCCCCTATACCGGCGTGCTGAACTACGACCCGGAGAGCGGCCACATCTACGACGAGGACGGGGACGCGGTGGACGAGGCCACCCTGGCGACGTTTTGCGCCGGGGACGGGAGGGGGGACGACGAGGATGGGTAACAGCCCCCTGGTCGCCTACACCGCCCTCAGTCCCAACCACTCCGGCAAGCGCACCCACGCCATCGACACCATCTCCATCCACTGCATGGCGGGCAACCTGTCGGTGGAGAGCTGCGGCGCCCTGTTTGCCAAGAGCAGCCGCAAGGCGTCCAGCAACTATGGGATAGGCAGCGACGGCCGCATCGCCCTCTATGTGGACGAGGGGAACAGGTCTTGGTGTACCTCGTCCAATGCCAACGACCAGCGGGCGGTCACCATCGAGGTGGCCAACAGTGTGGCGGCCCACCCGTGGCCGGTGTCCGATGCGGCCTACGGCGCCCTCATCGAGCTGCTGGTGGATATTTGTCAACGGAACGGTATCAAGGCGCTCCTGTGGGAAGGGGACAAGTCCCTCATTGGGCAGGTGGAGCGGCAGAATATGACGGTCCACCGCTGGTTTGCGGCCAAGGCCTGCCCTGGGGACTGGCTCTATGAGCGCCACGGGCAGATCGCCGCCGAGGTAACCAAACGGCTATCAGAGGAGGATGAGGACAACGTGACTAGGTATCAAAAAGTGACAGACATCCCGGACAGCTACGGCTGGCGGGGCATCGTGGACGACCTGATGACCGCCGGCATCATCAACGGCGACGGCAGCGACCCGGACGGCAACGACGACGTGATCGACCTGAGCCAGGACATGGTGCGGATGCTCATTTTTAACTACAACGCGGGGGTCTATGACGCGGCGCTGGAGGCGGCCGGCCTGGACCCAGATAAGTACAAATGAAGGTCCGGGCATCCACCCTGGCGCTGATGGGGGCCTACATAGCCGTCTGCGCGGCCATCCTGTACGCCCTGCACCACGGCGGCGTCCGGCTGCTCTTTGCCCTGGTGACCATGGTGAGCGGAGCCTTCCTGGCCTGGATGCTCTACTGGCTCCAGGGGCGCGGGGCGCTGACCTTTTCCCACGCCATCGTGGCGTGGCTCATCGTCAACGGCACTTGTGTGCTGTGGGGGGTGCTCTACCTGGCGGTCACCGGAGCGGAGCAGATCGCGGAGACCCTGGGGCGGTATGTGGTGACCGAGCTGCTGGGGACGGTGGCCGTGGCGCTGGCCAAGAACACCGTGGAGAACATCAGCAAAAACAATAGCTGGCCGGATAAAAAGCTGGATGAGACAGTAAAAAGGGACCTGTAAGGCAAGCCCCCTCTCAGTCGTAAGATTTGGAGGGGACCTATGTTTTTTCACCTTTTTTGTGATATACCTTTTGCACAGTTTTCTGCTGTTAGTTACACGTTGGACACACGTTAGCGACACAAAAAGCCGCAAACCGCTGGGATATCTTGCTCTGTCGAGAGTTCGGGTTTAATACAATCTTAATCCTTTCTTCATTGCTTTCGTGGGGTGGGGCGTGTATACTGACCGTACTGATTCAGTTAATACAGTTTAGGACAGGGAGGAACACGATATGCCCATTCTGGAAGTCAGTCATCTCAAGAAAGTCTACACCACCCGGTTCGGGGGACAAAAGGTAGAGGCCCTCACCGACGTGTCCTTTTCCGTGGAGAAGGGGGAGTTCGTGGCCATCATGGGCGAGTCGGGCTCCGGCAAGACCACCTTGCTGAACATCCTGGCCGCCCTGGACCGGCCCACCGCCGGCACCGTGGCCCTGGCCGGACGGGACCTGGCCAGCGTACGGGAAAAGAACATGGCCGCCTTCCGCCGGGACAACCTGGGGTTCGTGTTCCAGGACTTCAACCTGCTGGACACCTTCTCCCTCCGGGACAACATCTTCCTGCCCCTGGTGCTCTCGGGCAAGAAGTACCCGGAGATGGAGCAGCGCCTGGCCCCCCTGGCGGACACCCTGGGCATCACGCAGCTGCTGGACAAATATCCCTACGAGGTGTCCGGCGGCCAGAAGCAGCGGTGCGCCGTGGCCCGGGCCCTCATCACCCAGCCGGAGATCGTCCTGGCCGACGAGCCCACCGGCGCCCTGGACTCCCGGGCGGCGGACAGCCTCATGGACCTGTTCGGCAAGATCAACCAGGCGGGGCAGACGGTGCTCATGGTCACCCACTCCACCTCCGCCGCCAGCCACGCCGGGCGGGTGCTGTTCATCCGGGACGGGGCGGTGTACCACCAGCTGTACCGGGAGGGCCGGGGGGACGGGGAGATGTACCGCCTCATCTCCGACACCCTCACCCGCCTGACCGCCGGAGGTGAGAAGCGTGCGTAACGGACTCTACCCCAGGCTGGCCTGGCAGAACATCCGCCAGAACCGCCGCTTCTTTGTGCCCTATCTGCTGGCCCTCATCGGCCTGGCCGCCGCCTTCTACGTCATGTCCGCCCTGGTGTTCGACCCGGGGGTGGACACCATGCGGGGGGCGGAGTATGTATCCGTCATGATGGGCATGGGCATGTTCATCGCGGGCATTTTCTCGGCCATCCTGCTCCTCTACATCAACAGCTTCCTCATGAAGCAGCGGAAAAAGGAGCTGGGCCTATATAACATCCTGGGCATGGGCAAGGGGAACATCGCCCTGCTCCAGTGCTGGGAGAGCCTGTATACCGCACTCATCGGCATCGTGGGCGGCGTGGTGTGCGGTGTGGTCCTCCACGCCCTGGCCACCGTTCTGCTCACCCGGCTGCTGCGATTTTCCATCCCCTTCTCGGCGGGGCTGTCCCTGCCCGCCGTAGCCCTCACCGCCGTGCTGTTCGGTGGGCTGCTGGTGCTGGCCCTGCTCATCAACCTGGGCCGGGTGCGGCTGGTCAGCCCCATCCAGCTGCTCCGGGGCGGCCAGGTGGGGGAGAAGGAGCCCAAGACCCGCTGGCTCACCGCGGTCATCGGGGTGGCCGCCCTGGGGGCGGGCTACGCCATCGCGATCACCACCACTGACCCCTTTTCCGCCATCGCCTTTTACTTCCTGGCGGTGCTGCTGGTCATCATCGGCACCTACTGCCTGTTCACCGCTGGCTCCATCGCCCTGCTGAAGCTGCTGCGGAAGAATAAGGGCTTCTATTACCAGACCAGCCACTTCATCGGCGTGTCCGGTATGCTCTACCGGATGAAGCGCAACGCAGTGGGCCTTGCCAACATCTGCATCCTGTCCACCATGGTGATGGTGATGATCTCGGGCACCCTGTCCCTCTACCTGGGCACCGGGGAGATCATCGCCGCCCAGTACCCCGCCGACTTTCAGATCGAGGTGCGCTACGCAGAGGACCAGGAGGAGCCCTTCGACCCCCAGGCCGCCGTGGCCTTGGCGGAGGACTTCGCCCGGGAGCAGGGGCTGGCGGCGGAGGACCTGCGGACGGTGGAATATGTGAGCTTCGATGCCAGCCTGGACGAGTACGGCGGCTTCCTGCTGGCCACCAGCAGCGACCGTTCCCTCAACCGCATGGTCTATCTCATCACCGCATCCGGCTATGCGGCTATGTCCGGCCAGAGCGCCCCGGTCCTGGAGCCGGGCCAGGCCATGGTGTGCGGCGAGGAGACGCCGCTGGGCGAGCTGACGTTCCACACCGTGGAGGGGGAGACCAAGTCCCTGGAGGTGACGGAGCGGCTGCCGGAGCTTCGCTACTTCTCAGTGACCAACGATGAGTTCTCCCCCGTCTGTCGGGGGGTGGCGGATGAGCAGGAGCTGGCGGCCTGGTACCGCTTTCAGCAGCCCACCGCCGACCGGGACTACCGCTTTCTGATCTTCATGGACCTGGACTGCACCCAGGAGCAGGCCCTGGGCCTCCAGGCGGCCTGGTGGGACTACACGGGTCCCGGGGGACTGGAGGATAACTTAAATGTGGGCGGGTTCAACTCGTTGAGCGTGGACGCCCGGGCGGACATGGAGGTGGACGGCTATGCCATGGCGGGGGGCTTTTTGTTCCTGGGCATCCTGCTGGGCATCATCTTCCTGCTGGCCACCGCACTGATCATCTACTACAAGCAGGTGTCCGAGGGCTATGAGGACCAGGGCCGGTTCGAGATCATGCGCAAGGTGGGCCTGGAGGAGCGGCAGGTGCGCGCCTCTATCCGCAGCCAGGTGCTCACCGTGTTCTTCCTGCCCATCCTGGCCGCGGCCATCCATATCCTGTTCGACTTCAACATGGTGGTCCAGCTGCTCACCCTGTTCTCTATCCGGAGCGTGGCGGTCACCGCCCTGTGTACCGTGGGCACGGTGCTGGTGTTCTGCCTGGTGTACGGCGTGGTGTACCTGCTCACCGCCCGGACCTACTACAAGATCGTCAAATAATGCTTGCCAAGAAAGGAGCGGTCCCATGAGACGGATGATATTGCCTCTGCTGCTGGCGGCCGGGGCGCTGGCCGGGCTGGCGGCCCTGCTGATCCGCCGCCGGAAGTACTGAGGGAAGGGAAACGGCGAGGCTTTTTGGACAGTGTCAGGGCCCGGGGAGGGATCGCCCCGGGCCTTGACAGTTTTCACAGGATGTTCACATTTCCGCTTGACAGAAAAGACGGCAACCTTTACAATAGGAGTGGATAATTTTGAAAGACCGGGCGGCCTTCGCCTGTTTGAGGAATAGAGACACCCCAGGGTGTATTTTCATATATGCGGAAGCGATGTAAAACGATATATGACGCTATGTCACTCAAATACCGCGCCCAATGGCGGGCGGTTTTTCGGTTATCGCGGTGTGCCTTTGGGCGCATCGCGTCTTATTTTGGATCATTAAGAGAGAAACCACGAACTTAGGAGGTGTGGAGACCAGTGTTGCCTATCTATGTGGCGATCATCATCGCCGTGGTGGCGGGCGTCATCTGCCTGGCCGCGGGCGCTGTGATCGGCTATCAGCGCCGGAAGGCTTCCGCCGAGCGGGAGATCGGCTCGGCCGAGGAAGAGGCCCGGCGTATCATCAACGACGCCATCAAGAGTGCGGAGAGCAAGAAGCGGGAGGCTACCGTAGAGGCCAAGGAAGAGATCCTCAAGGAGCGCACGGAGTTCGAAAAGGAGGTCAAGGACCGCCGCAGCGAGCTCCAGCGCCAGGAGAACCGCCTGAACCAGAAAGAGGAGAACCTGGACCGCAAGACAGAGAACCTGGAGAAAAAAGAGGAGCTGGTGGCCGCCAAGCTCACCGAGCTGGACGAGGAGAAGGAAGAGCTGGACGCCATGAAGCGCAGCCAGCTGGAGGTGCTGGAGCGGATCTCCGGCCTGACCACCGAGGAGGCCAAGCGCTACCTGATCGACCAGCTGGCCGACGCCGTCACCCACGAGCAGGCCGTCAAGCTCAAGGAGATCCAGGCCGACTTCAAGGATAAGGCGGACACCTACGCCCGGGAGCAGATCGCCCTGGCCATCCAGCGGTGCGCCGCCGACCATGTGGCCGAGGCCACCGTGTCTGTGGTGCCCCTGCCCAACGACGAGATGAAGGGCCGCATCATCGGCCGGGAGGGCCGCAACATCCGCACCCTGGAGACCATGACCGGGGTGGACCTCATCATCGACGACACTCCCGAGGCCATCACTGTGTCCTGCTTTGACCCGGTGCGCCGGGAGATCGCCCGGCTGGCCCTGGAAAAGCTCATCCTGGACGGCCGCATCCACCCCACCCGCATCGAGGAGATGGTGGAGAAGGCCAAGCGGGAGGTGGACGCCACCATCAAGGCCGAGGGCGAGCGCGCCGTGTTCGAGACCAATGTCCACGGCCTGCACCCCGAGCTCATCAAGCTACTGGGCCGCATGCGCTACCGCACCAGCTACGGCCAGAACGTGCTCAACCACTCCATCGAGGTGTCCCACCTGGCGGGGCTGATCGCCGCTGAGATCGGCGCCGACGTGACCCAGGCCAAGCGGGCCGGCCTGCTCCACGACCTGGGCAAGTCCATCGACCACGAGGTGGAGGGCTCCCATGTGCAGATCGGCGTGGAGCTGGCCCGGAAGTATAAGGAGAGCGAGGCGGTGGTCCACGCCATCGAGGCCCACCACGGCGACGTGGAGGCCAAGACCATCGTGGCCTGCCTGGTCCAGGCGGCGGACGCCATCTCCGCGGCCCGCCCCGGCGCCCGGAAGGAAAATGTAGAGTACTACATCAAGCGGCTGGAAAAGCTGGAGGAGCTGGCCTCCTCCTTCCCCGGCGTTGACAAGGCCTACGCCATCCAGGCCGGCCGGGAGATCCGCATCATGGTCAAGCCCGAGGAGGTGTCCGAGGACCGCATGGTGCTGCTGGCCCGGGAGATCGCCAAGAAGATCGAGGACGAGCTGGAGTACCCCGGACAGATCAAGGTCAACCTGATCCGGGAGACCAAGGCCATCGAGTACGCCAAGTAAACAAAGCAAAAGGCCCTCCCTGCCGGTCAGGGAGGGCCTTGCGTTTGTCAGGGTGCTGGCGAGGACCCTAGAAAGAGGTCATAGCGCTGCCAGCCCCGGTCGCGCTCCACCAGGATGCTGCTGCTGTCAAGCCGGTAGACCTGGTGCCCGTCCAGATCGTCGTTGGCCTGGAGGTCTTCTGTTGGCATTTGGTTCGGCGGAACACAGTTGGATAACTCGCCCAGGTATCCCGCGCCCCCGGGCAGCTCCTCATAGACCGTGTTCGCCAGGCGATAGTTTTCCCCATTTATGAGGACGGTGGGAGGCATGTCATAGACGTCCTGGGTGCAGCCGGCCAGGAGCAGGAGGAACAGGGGAAGGACGCATAGCATGTACAACTGGCAAAACCGCGAAAAAGTCCGTGCTATCGTGAGATTCTCCTTATCAATATTTTATGCGTTCAGTATATCATAAAACGGGAAAAGGGGACAACGAAATGGGAGCATGAAACAACGGTTTTTTGTTGTCATTCCCCTAGAAGTATGCTATGATATGGGAAACTGGCCCGCGCAAGGCGGGCACAACACATCAAAAGAGGAAGTTTTTATGGATATCTTCAAACGCCCGGAGCTGTCCGACCGAACGTGGGTCACTGACCTGCTGGGCCGGGAGGGCAGCCGGGCCTGTGAACACAACTTTGCCAGCATCTACCTGTGGGCCACCGCCTACCCCCAGAAGATCGCCCGGGTGGGGGACCGGCTGCTGGTGGAGATGCTGGGCGGCCCCGGCCTGAGCCACCTGTTCCCCATGGGCTCAGGCCCCCTGGCCCCGGCTTTGGACGCGGCCAGGGCGGACGCTGCCGACCACGGCGCACCGCTCACCCTCATCTGCCTGACGGCGGAACAGAAGGAGCAGCTGGAGGCGGAGTTCCCCGGGCGCTTCACATTCCAGGAGGACCGGGACGGCTTCGACTATATCTATACCGTGGACAAGCTGGCCGATCTGGCGGGGAAAAAGCTCCACGCCAAGCGAAACCACATCCACCGCTTTGACGAGCAGTTCCCCGACTGGCTGTTCGAGACCATCGGCCCGGACAACCGGACGGAGTGTGTGGAGATGGAGGAGAAGTGGTACGCCGAGCAGGTGGAGGCCGGCCGGGCGGACGCCAACCTGGGCCATGAGCGGGAGGCGGTGGAGACTGCCCTGGCACAGATGGACGAGCTGGGGGTGACCGGCGGGCTCATCCGGGCGGAGGGCCGGGTGGTGGCCTTTTCCCTGGGCAGCCTGACCACCCAGGACTGCTACAACGTCCACTTTGAAAAGGCGTACGGAGAGCTCCAGGGAGCCTATGCGGTCATCAACCGGGAGATGGCCCGCTGGGTGCGGGCGACCTTCCCCCAGGTGGCCTACATCGACCGGGAGGATGACATGGGGCTGGAGGGCCTGCGGAAGGCCAAGCTGTCCTATTACCCGGATATCTTGCTGGAGAAGTACAGCGCCCGGGAGAACTGAGGCAGGCCGGCAGGCCCTCCGCCCGCCGCAGGCGGGCCGCGCCGGATGGCGCGGAGGGCGGCGGGATCCATTCCCGGCGCCCGCAGATCAAAACGAAGGGGCCCCCGCGGCGCGGCAGTGGCGTGGGGAGACTGCGGAAGGCCAAGCTGTCCTATTATCCGGATATCTTGCTGGAGAAGTACAGCGCCCGGGAGAACTGAGGCAGGCCGGCAGGCGGAGACAAAGATAGAGATCCTTTATAAAAGATAGGATATTTTTATTTCACATCGGGGAGAGACTGTGGTAAAAAAGAAGCAGCAGGCTGGAGCCTGTTATCATGGCGACAGCGGAAAGGACGATGCGAGATGGTGGAGCTGCGAAGGGCCGCGGCTGGAGAGGAACAGGCGGTATCCGCCCTGTGGGGCAGGGTATTTGGCGATGGCGAGGCGTTCTTGACGGAGTTTTACCGCCGCTGCGTCCCGTTTGAGCGGATGCTGGTGCTGGAGGAGGACGGTGTGCTGCGCACCATCCTGTGCGCGCCGGACATGATCATGCGCTTTCCAAATGGGAAGAGCTTGAGATGCGGCTATATGTATGCCCTGGCCACGGACCCTTCCGTCCGGGGGAAGGGGTTTGGCCGGGATATGATGCGGTACGGTGAGGTGTACCTGAAAGGCCGGGGGGCGGACTGCGCCATCCTGGTGCCTGCGGAGCCCTCGCTGTTCCGCTTTTTTGACAGTTTGGGCTACCTCCCGGCCTTTTCCCATCTGCGCAGGGAGATCCCCGGGGAGCAGGTGTCCCCCACGGCGGAGGGCATCGCCCCGGCCCGCCCCGGAGAGTACAACGCCCTCCGGCGGCGCTGGCTGGCAGGACGGTGTTATGCCGACTGTGATGACGACCTGGTGGGGTTCCAGAAGTATCTCTCCCAGGACACAGGCGGGGATATCTACCAGCTGGATCTGCCCGGCGGGGCGGGCTGCGCGGCGGTGGAGCTGGATGGGGACGCCGCTGTGGTGAAGGAGCTCTTGTGCGCGCCGGATGATGTGGACCGGGCGCTGGCACAGGTGGCGTCCAGGCACCCGGCGGACCGCTATATCCTGCGGCTACCAGCCTGGGCACAGGGCCCTGGCGAACGGGTGCTGTGGGGCGCGGTCCGGTGGCTCTACGACCGGCCGTCCCCCTGGTGGCCGGAGGGGCAGGACGCCTATCTGGGCCTGGGATTTGATTGAGCTGGGAAAAATATGCACAATGATCGTGAAAAAATTTGAAGCAAACTGTGGGAAACTATTGCAAATCTAACAAAGCCGGAGTATAATACGGTCTACACCAAAGCTGAATGGAGAATGTTAGCGAGCTAACTGTTATTGCAAAACCAACAAAAAAGGAGTATAATATCTCCGTTGAGCGGCCTGGAGAAACTATGACCGCAATGGGGCGGCATATATCTCCGGAGCAAATCTCTTAGGAAGGGGGAATCGCTTTGAGCCAAGGCAAGGTATTCATCGAGCTCAAAGACATCGTGAAGATCTTCCCCGGCGTCAGGGCGCTGGACGGCGTCTCCTTCGATATCCGTGAGGGCGAGGTCCACTCGCTGTGCGGAGAGAACGGCGCGGGAAAATCCACTCTGATCAAGGTCATGACCGGAGCCCATGCCAGGGACGGCGGCGACTACCTGATCGACGGGAAGTCTGTCAACTTCAAGTCCACCACGGAAGGTATCGCCATGGGCGTCTCCTGCGTGTATCAGGAGCTGTCCATCGCGCCCCAGCTGGACGTGGCCAAGAACCTGTTCATCGGCAATCTCCCCATGAAGGGCGGCCTGGTGGACCACAAGACCCTCTATAAGCGTGCATCCGAGATCTTGGAGGAGCTGGATATGCATATCTCCCCCAAGACGCCGGCGGGCGACCTGTCCGTGGGCCAGCAGCAGATGATCGAGATCGGCCGGGCCCTCACCCGCAACGCCCGGCTCATCATCATGGATGAGCCCACCTCGTCTCTGTCCGAGGCAGAGACGGACACCCTCTTCCAGATCATCAAAAAGCTGGTGGCCAAGAACATCGCCATCGTGTACATCAGCCACAAGCTGGACGAGGTCATGTACCTGTCCGACCGCATCACCGTCATCCGTGACGGCAAGAACATCATCAGCAAGGATAAAGACCAGTTCACCCAGGAGGAGCTCATCGCCAACATGATCGGCCGCCCCCTGGAGAACCTGTACTTAAAGGAGCCGGCTGAGATCACTGACACCATGCTGGAGGTCAAGGGGCTGACCCGCAAGGGCGTGTTCCAGGACGTGTCCTTCTCCGTGCGCAAGGGCGAAGTGGTGGGCTTCTTCGGCCTGGTGGGCGCCGGGCGAAGCGAGATCATGCGCGCCATCTTCGGCGTGGACAAGTACGACTCCGGCGAGGTCACCGTGGACGGCAAGAAGCTCAAGGGGGGAGACCCCGCCGCGGCCATCGACGCGGGCATCGGCTTCTGCACCGAGGACCGGAAGAAGGAGGGCCTGGCCCTCCGGCTGTCCATCCTGCTGAACATGACCCTGGTGCGCCTGCCCTTCCTGTCCAAGCTGGGCGTCATCGACCGCAGGGCCCAGCGCTCTGCCGCTGACGAGTACATGAAGGCCATCTCCATCAAGGCCCCCTCCGTCACCCAGCTGGTGGGCAACCTGTCCGGCGGCAACCAGCAGAAGGTGGTCGTGGCCAAGTGGCTGATGATGAGCCCCAAGGTGCTCATCGTGGACGAACCCACCCGCGGCATCGACGTGGGCTCCAAGTCTGAGATCTACGGCCTGCTGTCCGACCTGGCCAAGCAGGGCATGGCCATCATCGTGGTCTCCTCCGAGATCGAGGAGATCCTGGGCGTGTGTGACAGCGTGGTCACCATCTTCGAGGGCAAAAAGACCGCCCAGCTGGAGATCAACGACCAGCTGACCCGGGAGGAAGTGCTCACCGCCGCCCTGGGCGGGAACTTCAGCAACGCGGCCATCGCAGGAAAGGGGGAGCTGCGCGATGAGTGAGAAGAACAACACCGCCACCGTGGCAAAGGACCCCCGCTCCCTGTGGAGCAAGTTCATGGGCCTGAACGGCAGCTCGATCTTCATCGCCACCATCGTGGCCGTCATCCTGTTCGAGATCATCCTCCAGATGCGCTCCGGCGGCGGTTCCGGGCTGGTGTTCATGAGCCCGGAGAACTTGCTGTTGATCCTCCGCCAGCAGGTGTACATCGGCGTGATCGCCTTCGGCCTGACCCTGGTGATGCTCACCGGCAACATCGACCTGTCCGTGGGCAACATGCTCACCTTCCTGTGCTGCGTGTGCGCCACCATCATCATGCGCACCGACAATGTGGCGCTCACCCTGCTGGGCACCCTGGGCGTGGGCCTGCTGTGCGGCCTGTTCAACGGCGTGCTGGTCAGCTATGTCCGGCTGAACTCCTTCATCACCACCTTGGGCGCCAGCTCCATCTACAACGCCCTGGCCATCATGGTGTCCGCGGGCACCGTCCTGGTCATCCCCAACGACGCCAGCGGCGCCTTCCAGGCCATGGGTAAGACCTCCTTCGGCCCGATCCACATCCTGATCGTGTGGTTCGTGGTGGTGGCCGTGGTGCTGGGCCTGATCCTGAGCCGCACGGTGTACGGCCAGCAGATGTACGCCATCGGCGCCAACCCCATCGCGGCCCGGTTCTCCGGCATCCGCTATAAGCGCAACACCACCATCGCCTATGCCGTCACCGGCCTGTGCGTGGGCCTGTCCGCTGTGATCCAGATGGCCAACTCCCTCAGCGCCAACCCCCAGGCCGCCTCCGGTAAGGAGATGGAGGTCATCCTGTGCGTGGTGCTGGGCGGCTGCGCCGTCAACGGCGGCAAGGGCTCCGTCTGGGGCACCATCATCGGCGTGCTGTTCTACGGCGTGCTGTCCGCCGGCTTCACCGCGCTGCGTATGTCTCAGTACCTCCAGTGGATCATCATGGGCGCCATCATGCTGGTGGTCCTGTCCCTGGACGTGCTCAAAGAAAGGGGGATCAAGCTGTGGAAGAGAAAGTGATGGCCTCCAACGAGCTGCGGAAAAGGCAGTATATCCGGCTGTTCAAGGACAACAACTCCGTTTTGATCCTGGTGCTGATCCTGGCCGCCGCCTTCCTGCTGGTGGACGGGTTCTCCAACGGATTCTACAACGTCGTCAACTATGTGGCCATGTACGGCCCGGTGTGTCTGGGCCTGGGCCTGGTGATGATCACCGGCAATATCGACCTGTCCGTGGGCTTCCAGGCCGGCGCCGCCGGTGTGGTGTCCGTGCTCGTATTCAACGCGGTGTATGACGGGTCCAACGCCATCCTGGCCCTGGTGCTGTGCATCATCGCCGCCCTGGTGTGCGGCGCGGTCACCGGCTTCATCAACGGCTTCGTGGTGGCCAAGATCGGTGTGTCCCCCCTGATCGCCACCATCGCCTCCAACTACGCCTTCCAGGGCTTCGTGTTCCTCTTCGCCCAGAGCTCCTTCCAGGCGGAGGACACCGACACGGTCAGACTGCTGGCCAAGACCCGGATCGGCGGCATGCGCTGGCTCACCCCCACGGCCATCATCTTCCTGGTGCTGGTGGTGCTGGTGTTCCTGTGGATGTATAAGACCCGCTTCGGCAACCGCCTGCACGTGGTGGGCGACAACCCGGAGGCCGCCTCCTTCGCCGGCATCAGCGTGCCCAGGACCGTGTGGGTCACCTATGTGCTGTGCGGCGTGCTGGCGGCGGTGACCGGCTTCTTCATGGTGTCCAACGACGGCTACGCCATCTTCACCCAGGGCAACGGCCTGTCCACCCTGCCCATCTCCTGTTGCGTCATCGGCGGCATCAAGATGGCCGGCGGCAAGGGCACCGCGATCCACATCCTGCTGGGCGCGCTGATCATGCGGAGCATCTCCCAGATGATGGCCACCATGTTCCTGCCGGCGGACCGGGTCAACCTGATCACCGGCATCCTGCTGATCGTGGTGCTGCTGATCGACCGGCTCACCAGCACCAAGAACGCCGACGAGTAAGCCCCCCCAAGGTGATAACCCGCAGCGCGGGTATCATAGATATGTTGTATACATTGTAAAGGAAAGGATGGAAACAACATGAGAAAGTTCAAGAAGCTTGCCGCCCTGCTGCTGGCCCTGGCCATGGTGTTCGCCCTGGCCGCCTGCTCCAATGACGCCGGCAACGAGAGCAAGGCCCCGGTGAGCGAGGCCCCCGCCTCTGAGCCCGCGGGCGAGGGCAACTCCGAAGCGCCCGCCCCCGGCGGCGAGTACGAGGTCAACGAGGACGGCATGACCTATGTCAACGTCACCGGCGACATCGACCTGTCCGGCGTGGACCTGTCCGGCTACACCTTCGGCTACGTCACCATCACCTCCACCGCTCCCTGGGGCGGTCTGGTGGGCACCGAGTTCCAGCGGCTGGCTGAAGAGGCCGGCGCCAAGGTCAACGTGCTGGACGCCCAGACCGTGGCTAGCGACGTGACCAACTACTGCAACCAGATGCTGGACGCCGGCGTGGACGCGCTGGTGGTCTTCGGCGGCACCCCCGACGCCATGGTGGAGATCGCCCAGCGGTGTAGCGACGAGGGCGTGGCCCTGTTCCTGACCGCTCTGGACGTGGCTGAGGCCGGCCGTGAGTATGCCACCGCCTGCATCGGCCCCGACCAGGAGAAGGCCTTCACCGACATCGCCAACTACATCATCGAGGCCACCGGCACCGACGAGGAGTACAACGTGGTGCAGATCTCCGGCGTGCCCTTCCTGGACGACTACATCCAGCGTGAGGCCGGCTTCAAGGCCGGTATGGAGGCTGCCCCCAACTACACCCTGCTGGAGCCTGACTATGCCTACTCCAGCCGTCCCGACGCCAAGACCTTCATGGAGAACCACATCACCGCTGAGGGCGACGCCATCGACATCGTCATCGGCTATGACGACGACCTGACCATGGGCGCCGTGGACGCCATCGACGAGGCGGGCATGACCGGCCAGATCAAGGTCTACTCCTTCACCGGCCAGAACGACGCCATCCAGGCCGTGGCCGACGGCAAGATGGAGCTGACCGTCATGAACCGGGCTGGCGACATCGCCAAGGAGACTGTGAAGGCTGCTTACGAGTACTTCACCACCGGTTCCACCGCCTACTATCACTACACCGAGCTGACCTACATCACCGCCGACAACGTGGCTGACTTCGTCGGCAAGGGCGAGTTCTAAGAAGCGCGGAGCCGTCGTGAGCAGCGCGGATCCAAAGGGGGGCCAGCCCCCCTTTGGGGAACCCCCCGCCCTGCGGGGCGGATGAGAACGCGAGAGGCTCTACCAGCACCCCGCCAAGTGGCGGGGTGCTGGTTTATTTTCGGTGAAAGAATTTGGAAGGTATAGCGTTCCAGGGGGCATGTCCTCCTTTGGTGGCTCCCCGCCCTGCGGGGCGGGAAAGACGAATATCAGGAGAAGGCCCCGCCGATCGGCGGGGCCTTCTCTTATGACACAGGGAGAGCTGCCACCTTAGTGGCACGAATAAAAACAGCACAAAAATGAATAAAGATTCTTGTGTGTGTGGTCAAAACCGCCTAAAATGCGGGAAAACCAAAAAAAGACTTGCATTATCTATGAATAAGATGTATGATTCCTCTATCAAGAGCCTCTCTGAGAGGCAATTTGGATTTGAGGAGATCGGATGAAATGAAAGGTATCAAGAAATTGCTGGCCCTGCTGCTGGCCATGTCGATGATGGTGTTTGCCTTTGCCGCCTGCTCTGACCAGAGCGGCAGCGACAGCCAGGAGCCCAGCCAGGATGTCCCCACCTCCCAGGAGCCCGCTGACTCTGAAGAGCCCGCCGCCTCCGACGAGGGGAGCTCCACCGGCGACTACGGTGACTTCAGCTCTTCCCTGATCGAGGAGGGCAAGCTCATCATGGTGACCAACGCCTCCTTCCCCCCCTATGAGATGACGGATGACGACAACAACGTCATCGGCATCGACCCGGACATCGCCCAGGTCATCGCCGACAAGCTGGGGCTGGAGCTGGTGATCGACAACATCGACTTCGACGCCGCCCTGCTGGCGGTGCAGGAGGGCCGGGCCGACGTGATGCTGGCCGGTATGTCCTACAGCGAGGAGCGGGACCTCGTCATGGACTTCTCCGACACTTACGCCACCGGCTACCAGGTGATCATCGTCCGGGAGGATGACGACCGCATCGCCGGCGGCAACGACGACCTGATGCTGGTGGACGCCGACGGTAACGTGGTCGAGGACGTGCAGATCGGCGTGCAGCGGGGCACCACCGGCGAACTCTACTGCCAGGACGCCTACGGCGTGGACAAGGTGACCAGCCTGGACAACGGCTCCGTGGCGGTCCAGGCCCTGGTCAACGGCCAGGTGGACTGCGTGGTCATCGACATCGGCCCCGCCCAGGAGTACGTGGAGGCCACCCCCGGCCTGAAGATCGTGGAGGGCGCCTACACTATCGAGGACTACTGCGTGGGCGTGGACGAGGGCAACACCGCCCTGCTGGAGGCCGTGAACAAGGCTCTGAACGAGATGATCGACGACGGCACCGTCCAGGAGATCATGGATCAGTACATCGGCGGCTGAGCCGCACACAGTTTTCCGCGGAGAGGGGCGGCAGGGGCCGCCCCTCTTGCGGCGTCTTGTTTAAGAAAGGGAAGGAGAGAGATCGCCCATGGATCTGGCGCAGACCTTTGAGGCGTGGCGCGCACTGATGCTGGACCAGGAGGCCACCTGGTGGCAGGAGTTCTATGTGCGCTTCTATCAGGCATTCATCGAAGCCGACCGCTGGCAGCAGTACCTGGAGGGCGTGGGGGTCACCATCGTGGCCACCGCCATGGCCCTGGCCATCGGCGTGGTGCTGGGGGTGCTGGTGGCCGTCATCCGCACCGCCCACGACCAGCAGCGCCCCGGCCGGCCCCGGAACTTCCTGCTGGGCGTGGTCAACCTGATCTGCAAGATCTACGTCACCGTCATCCGGGGCACCCCCATGATGGTGCAGATCCTGATCATGGGCATGGTGGTCTTTGCCAGCAGCCGGAACTACACCGTGGTGGGCGCCCTGACCCTGGGCATCAACTCCGGGGCCTATGTGGCGGAGATCATCCGGGGCGGCCTGATGAGCCTGGACATCGGACAGAGCGAGGCGGGCCGTTCCCTGGGCCTGAACTACATCGACACCATGCGATTTATCGTGGTGCCCCAGGCGTTCAAGGCCATCCTCCCCTCCCTGGGCAACGAGTTCATCGTGCTGCTCAAGGACACCTCCCTGATCTCCATCATCGGCGGGCAGGAGATGGTCTACTTCGCCAAGAACATCGTCAACCGCACCTTTGACGCCATGTTCCCCCTCATCGGGGCGGCCATCATCTACCTGGTGCTGGTGATGATCTTCACCTGGCTCCAGGGCAAGCTGGAAAGGAGGCTGCGTCAAAGTGATCGACGTTGAACATCTGAGCAAATCCTTCGGGAGCAACCTGGTGCTGGACGACATCTCCGAGCATATCGAGGAAGGGGAAAAGGTGGTCATCATCGGCCCGTCCGGCTCGGGGAAATCCACCTTCCTCCGGTGCCTGAACCTGCTGGAGACCCCCACCTCCGGCACCATCACCTTTGACGGCACCGTCATCACCGACCCCAAGGTGGACATCGACGCGGTGCGCCGCCAGATGGGCATGGTGTTCCAGCACTTCAACCTGTTCCCCAACATGACCGTGCGGCGCAACATCACCCTGGCCCCCATCCGCACCGGGCTGATGACGAAGGAGGAGGCCGAGGCGGAGGCGGAGAAGCTGCTGCGCCGGGTGGGGCTGGAGGACAAGGCGGACGCCTACCCCGCCCAGCTGTCCGGCGGGCAGAAGCAGCGAATCGCCATCGTCCGGGCCATGGCCATGCGGCCCAAGGTGATGCTCTTTGACGAGCCCACCTCCGCCCTGGACCCGGAGATGGTGGGCGAAGTGCTTCAGGTCATGAAGGAGCTGGCCCAGGAGGGCATGACCATGGTGGTGGTCACCCACGAGATGGGCTTTGCCCGGGAGGTGGGCACCCGGGTGCTGTTCATGGACGGGGGCCACATCCTGGAGCAGAACGAGCCCGACGAGTTCTTCGCCCACCCCAGGGAGCAGCGCACCATCGACTTTTTGTCCAAGGTCTTATAAAGATCGGTATAGCACACCCGGAAAGGGTGTGCTATACTTTTTGTTAAGGGCTGGCGCCCTTGAGCCGGTTTGCCATAGGGACAGATTTTCCAAAGACCATTTCTTTTGTATGCGCCAAAAGAAACGGTGGAAAAGCCGTCCCGGCTTTCCGGGGCCAGGTTTCGCCTGGCGGCGAGTTCCTTTTTGCCCGCACAAAAAGGAAGCAAAAATGCGCCGGGGGTCAGGCGCGGAGGAACTTCAAGCGCCAAGGGCGCGCTCTCGTTCCAAGCGCCTGTACCCCCGGACCCCGGTTTTACGGGGGAGCAGGATAAGGACTGCTCCACATCCCGTCCGGCGTTGGGGTAAGCTGATACTCAAAGCCACTATTTTCCGCTGCCGCTCTGCTGGCAGGCGCGGTAAATTGTCGGGCCTACGGGGCACGCCTAGTCACAGTATGGGCCGGGATAGGCGCTGCCTGGTAGTCTGCCGCACTGTAAGCCAGTACGATGGAGCGGCAGCGGAAAGCAGCGTTTCGTGTCTCCTGATTTCATGCGCCGGCGAATAGAAGGACGCACCGAAGCATGGTGAGCGCTTTTCTTTGGCAGTCCGACACCGTTTCTTTTGGCGCTGGCAAAAGAAATGGGGTCGGGAAAAAACATTCCCAAGGGCGTTAGCTCTTGGTTTTTGCCTTCTTTTCGCCCGGGCGAAAAGAAGGCGCCGCAAGGCGAGACTTTGCCCCCGCCGGGGCGAACGAGAGAAGGTGACTGCTATGGGACATAAGGACGTGACCGTCCAGATCATGCTGGGGGGCAAGTCCACCCGGATGGGCAGGGACAAGGCCCTGGTGGAGCTGGGGGGACGCACCCTGCTGGACCGGGCGGTGGAGACCTGGAAAGGCTATGGCGCCGGGCTCCAGCTGTCGGTGGGGAGCGAGGCGCGGCGGGCGCTGGCCCCGGCGGGGAGCTGCGCTGTGGTGGACCGGTACCCGGAGCGGGGACCGCTGGGCGGGCTCCACGCCGGGCTGTGGGCCTGCCCCACGCCGCTGCTCCTGCTGGCGGCGGTGGACAGCCCTTTTCTCACACCGGCCCTGGCGGATGGCCTGCTGAACGCCATCGGGGGGGCGAACGCCTGCGTCTACACCCTGGACGGGCGGCCCCAGCCCCTGTTCGGGCTGTACCGGACGACCTGCCTGGCGGCGGCGGAGACGCTGCTGGAGGAGGGGAACAACAAGCTGCGGGCCCTGCTGGACCGGGTGGAGACGGTGTACCTGCCCGCGGCGGACCCGGACCCCTTCCGCAATCTGAACACGCCGGAAGAGCTGGAGCGGGCCGGAGGGACGTTTGGTTGTGACCGGAAGAGGTGAAAATTGTATCCACCCCGGCGGTGCCCCCTTGTATTCTGGCGCAAATATCCGTATACTAAAGATAAATATATGATCCGAGTCCTGCCCGCCTACGGTCGTTACTATGGCGGCCGGACCGGGGCGGCGCGGGAAACGGCGCCGCCTTCCTTGCTGAAAAGGGTCAGGAATACCGATGCGTTTGGACGGTCCTGCTCTTTTGGGCAGGGCCGTTTTTCAGTAGGAGAATGGAGGAAACGACATGAAGCTGGTCAAGACCGAGGACGCGGTAGGCCATGTGCTGTGCCACGACATGACCCAGATCATCCCCGGCGTCATCAAGGATGCCCGGTTCCGCAAGGGACATATGGTGACGGCAGAGGACATCCCGGTGCTGCTGAGCATGGGCAAGGAGAACCTGTACGTCTGGGAAAAGGAGCCGGGGATGCTCCACGAGGACGAGGGGGCGGAGCGCCTGCGGGCCCTGTGCCAGGGGGAGCATATGACCGCCACGGAGCCCAAGGAGGGCAAGATCGAGCTGAGGGCGGAGCGGGACGGCCTGTTCCGGGTGGATGTGGAGCGGCTGTACGCCGTCAACAGCCAGGAGGAGCTGATGATCGCCACCCGGCACACCAACACCCCCGTGAAGGCGGGGGACAAGCTGGCGGGGATGCGGGTGATCCCCCTGGTGATCGCGGAGGACAAGGTGCGGGCCGCCGAGGCGGCTGCGGGCGGGGGCGGGCCCATTTTGTCCCTCCACCCCTATGTGCTCCGCACCTGCGGCCTGGTGGTCACCGGCGGGGAGGTGCAAAAGGGCCTCATCCAGGACCAGTTCTCCCCGGTGGTCAAGGCCAAGCTGGCCCAGTACGGCATCACGGTCACCATGGAGTGCGCTCCGGGGGACGACCGGGCGGCCATCACCCAGGCCATCCTGGACTATCAGGCGGCGGGGGTGGACCTGGTGCTGTGCACCGGGGGGATGAGCGTGGACCCCGACGACCGCACCCCCGGCGCCATCAAGGACACCGGGGCGGAGATCGTCACCTACGGGGCCCCGGTGCTCCCAGGGGCCATGTTCCTGCTCAGCTATCTGAAGGGCACGCCGGTGTGCGGCCTGCCCGGCTGCGTGATGTACGCCAAGGCCACCATCTTCGACCTGGTGCTGCCCCGGCTGGCCGCCGCTCTGCCCGTGACCCGGGCGGAGCTGGTGGGGCTGGGCCACGGCGGGCTTTGCCTGGGCTGCCAGGACTGCCGCTATCCCATCTGCCCCTTTGGAAAGGGGGCGTGAAGGGTGAAAACAGGCATCAGTCTGGAGGAGGCCGTCTCCCTCATCCGGGAGCACACCGCCCCCCTGCCGCCGGAGCGGGCTGTGGGAGCGGAGCTGCTGGACCGGGTGCTGGCGGAGGATCTGGCCGCCCCCATGGACCAGCCCCCCTTTGACCGCTCCCCCCTGGACGGCTACGCCCTCATCGCCGCCGACACCCGGGGAGCGGACCGGGACCACCCGGCCCGGTTGGAGGTGGTGGACACGGTGTACGCCGGGGGCTGGCCCCAGGCGACGGTCCGGCCCGGCCAGTGTGCGCGCATCATGACGGGTGCGCCTATCCCGGCGGGGGCGGACTGCGTCATCCGCCAGGAGGACACCGACCAGGGCCAGCCCTGTGTCCAGGTCTATCAGGAGCTGCGCCGCCACGAGAACTACTGCTTTGCCGGGGAGGACTACCAGAAGGGCTCCGTCCTGCTCGCTGCCGGCACAGTGATGGACGCCGCCGCCCTGGGTGTGCTGGCCGGAGCCGGGCTGTGGGAGCAGCCCCTCGCCGCCCATCCCAAGCCCCGGGTGCTGCTGGCAGGCACCGGGGACGAGCTGGCCCAGCCGGGGGAAGCCCTGAAGCCCGGACAGATCTACAACTCCAACCTGCCCCAGCTGGCCGCCCGGTGCCGTCAGCTGGGGATCGGCTGTGATACGGTCTGGTGGCCGGACGACCCCCAGGCGGTGGAAGACGGGCTGAAGGAAGGGACGCGCCGGTTCGACTGCGTCATCACCACCGGCGGCGTGTCGGTGGGGGAGAAGGATATTTTTCATCAGGCCCTGCCCCTGGCCGGGGCGGAGCGGCTGTTCTGGCGGGTCAAACTGAAGCCGGGCACGCCGCTGATGTTCTCCCTGCTGGAGGGCAAGCCGGTGCTCTCCCTGTCGGGCAACCCCTTCGCGGCGGCGGCCACCTTCGAGCTGCTGGCCCAGCCCATGCTGGCCGCTCTGGCCGGGCAGCGGGACTGGGCGCCGGTGACGGTGTCCGCCCCCCTGGCCACCCCCTTCCCCAAGGCCAGCGGAGGCCGGCGGTTCGTCCGGGGCATCTATCGGGACGGGGCGGTCACGCTGCCGGAGGGCCACTCCTCCGGCCAGCTGCGCTCCCAGGTGGGGTGCAACTGCCTGGTGGACATCCCGGCGGGCTCCCCGCCCCTGGAGGCGGGGACCATCATCAAGGCGGTGTTGTTATGAACGGATTCAATCACTTTGACGCCCAGGGCAAGGCCATCATGGTGGACGTGACAGATAAGGCCGCCACCCACCGGGTGGCGGAGGCCCGGGGAGAGATCCTGGTCAATGAGGCGGTGATGACCGCGATCCAGACGGGAACGGCGAAAAAGGGGGACGTGCTGGGGGTGGCCCGGGTGGCGGGCATCATGGCGGTCAAGCGCACCAGCGACCTCATCCCCATGTGCCACCCCCTGGCGGTGTCCGGCTGCTCGGTGGACTTCCAGCTGTTCCCCGGGGAGGGGAAGGTGGAGGCGGTATGCACCGTCAAGGTCACCGGGAACACCGGAGTGGAGATGGAGGCCCTCACCGGGGTATCGGTGGCCCTGCTCACCATCTACGACATGTGCAAGGCCGTGGACCGGGCCATGACCATCACCAACGTCCGCCTCATGCGGAAAGAGGGGGGCAAATCGGGGGTGTTCGTCCGTGAAGGGTAGGGCGATCGTGGCCATCTCCGGGGTGAAAAACTCGGGCAAGACCACCCTGATGGAAAAGCTCATCCGTACCCTGTCAGGCCGGGGCCTCCAGGTGGCGGCGGTCAAGCACGACGGCCACGACTTCACCCCCGACGTGCCGGGCACCGACTCCTGGCGGTTCGGACAGGCCGGGGCCTGCGGCTACGCCATCTACTCCCCATACCGCTACCAGCTGGTGCGGCAGACCCAGGGGGTGTGCGAGCGGGACTTTTTCGACGCCTTCCCGGAGGCGGATGTGATCTTGCTGGAGGGGTTCAAGGACAGCAGCTATCCCAAGATCGAAGTGGTCCGGGCGGGCAACTCGGATGCCCCGGTGTGCGACCCAAACACCCTGCTGGCGGTGGCCACCGACCTGCCCCTGGAGCTGGGCGGGGTGCCGGTGCTGGGGCTGGAGGATGTGGAGGCCATGGCAGATCTGATCATAGCGCAGAGGAGGTAAGAGGATGAAGGACGGATTTGGACGGACCATCGACTACCTGCGCATCTCGGTGACCGACCGGTGCAACCTTCGGTGCCGCTACTGTATGCCGGAGGAGGGGGTGGACCAGCTGTCCCACGAGGAGATCCTCCGGTATGAGGACATCCTCCGGCTGGCGTCCATCTTCGCAAAACTGGGGGTGCGGAAGGTCCGCCTCACCGGGGGCGAGCCCCTGGCCCGAAAGGGGCTGGCCGCCCTGGTGGAGGGGCTGAGGGCCATCGACGGCATCCGGGAGGTGGCCGTCACCACCAACGGCACCCTGCTGGAAGATCAGCTGCCCGACCTGCTGGCCGCCGGGCTCACAGGTGTGAACATCAGCCTGGACACCCTGCGGGAGATCACCTTCCGCCAGATCACCCGCCGGGAGGGGGTGGGGCGCACGGTGGCGGCCATCGATGCCTGTCTGGCCACTGGCCTTCCGGTAAAGGTCAACTGCGTGCCCATCGCCCCGGAGGAGGAGCTGGTGGAGCTGGCGGGGCTGGCCAAGGACCGCCCCCTGGCGGTACGCTTTATCGAGCTGATGCCCATCGGCCTGGGCAAAGACCTCCGCGGCAGGAGGGAGGACGAGCTGCGGGCCCTGCTGGAGCGGGCCTACGGGCCCATGGCCCCCTATGAGGGGCACCTGGGCAGCGGCCCCAGCCGGTATGTGGCCCCATCCGGCTTCCAGGGGCAGATCGGGTTCATCTCCTCCCTGAGCCATCAGTTCTGCGACCGGTGCAACCGGGTGCGGCTGACGGCCAACGGTTTTCTCAAGACCTGCCTGCAATACGACAGGGGGGTGTGGCTGCGCCCCCTGTTGGGCGGCCCGGATGAAGGGCTGGAAGAGGCCATCCTGGTGGCGGTGCGTGACAAGCCCGCCGCCCACCAGTTCGCAAAGGGCCAGGTGGCCGGGGGAGAGCGGCATATCATGAGCCAGATCGGGGGGTAGGAGCAAAGGCTACGCCTTTGGGAAACGTAATTACCAAAAACCATTTCTTTTGTAAGCGCCAAAAGAAACGGTTTTTGAAATCCAAAGAAAAGCGCTGACTGGCCCTTCGGTGCGCTCTCCTATTGACCGGCGCTGTGGTAACTAGGACTGTCTGGCACCCCTGCGCCGCTGCCGCGCGTCGTCGCAAAGTCCGCTCCACTCCATTTCCGCCTGACGGCGAAAATCACGTTCGCTCCCTTGCTCCTCCTTTCCCCACCGAACCCGCTTCGCTGGGCTTCGGCGGGGACCCTTAGAACTTC
>JAHZFC010000132.1:598-5905 GCA_019421525.1 Clostridiales bacterium | reverse complement strand
CGTAGTCCAGAGGCTGGAGCATGTCCTCCTCGATGAGCTGGGAGATCATATAGTCAGAGGGGACGATGACGTCCGGGGAGATGGCGCCCTGGCTGAGCAGGGAGTAGAGCTCCTCATTGCTGGGCACCTCATTGTAGTTGACGGTGATACCGGTCTGCGCCTCGAACTCCTCGATGAGGCTCTCGTCGATGTACTCGCCCCAGCTGTAGACGACCACCTCGCGCGATCCCCCGTTGTTGTCGGTGGCGGCGGTGCTGCCGGCGGCGTCGGGGTCGGTGGATGTGTCCACCCGCTCCACAGAGCAGGCGCTCAGAAACAGGGTGCCGGCAAGGGCACAGGACAGCGTCAGGGCAACGATCTTCTTCAACTTATCATTCCTCCAAAAAATAATATCGTAGTTATCTTCAGGCCATATGGCCGAAAGAACAGGTGGAAACGGAGCCAGGCGGACTTTGCGCCGACGAAGTGCGCTGCCGCGGGCCGCAGGCCCTCTGGCCGGAAAGGCTGTGCCTTTTCGGCCAGAGCGGTCAGTATTGCTGCCTGGCCTCCGCCTTGGCGATGCGGGCCTCCCGGATGTTGTTGATCACCAGCAGGGCCAGCACCACCACGAACAGAAGGGTGGATACGGCGTTGATCTCCGGGGAGATGCGCCGGCGGGCCATGGAGTAGATCTCCCGGGCCAGGGTGGAGGCGGAGGAGCCGCCAGTGAAGTAGGAGATGACGAAGTCATCCACGCTCATGGTGAAGGCGATGAGGGCACCGGAGATGATCCCCGGCTTGATCTCGGGCAGGATCACCTTGAAGAAGGCGCCCATCCAGGTGCACCCCAGGTCCCGGGCGGCGTCCACCAGGTTGCGGTCCATCTGACGCAGCTTGGGACCCACGGAGAGGATCACATAGGGGATGTTGAAGGTGATGTGGGCGATGAGCATGGTGCCGAAGCCCAGAGACAGCTCCGGGAAGGTGATGCGGTACACCGTGCCGAACAGATCCAGAGTGACCTGATAGTTGGCGGCGAACTCGTTCCAGAAGCCGAATACCGCCACGAACAGCAGGCATAAGGACACGCCGGTGACGATGTCCGCGTTGGTCATGGGGATGTTGTTCACCGCCATCAGGGCGGAGCGGGTCCGGCGGCGCATGGAGTAGAAGCCCACCGAGGCAAAGGTCCCGGCGACGGTGGCGATCGCCGTGGCCAGGACAGACACCAGAAGGGTGGTGTACAGGCTCTGCATGATGGAGCGGTCCTGGAACAGCGCCTCATACCAGCGCAGGGAGAAGCCCTGCCACACCACGCTGCTGTTGCCGGCGTTGAAGGAAAAGATGATGAGCAGGAAGATAGGGGCGTATAAAAACAGGAACACCAGGGCCATGAACAGCCGGCTCCCGATCCGGCGCTGCTTCCTCATAGCATCACCGCCTGTTCTTCGCCCTCGCCGAAGCGGTTCATCACCCACATGCAGATGATGACGATGATCATCATCACCAGGGCGATGGCGGACCCCAGGTGGGGGTTATAGGCCCCGCCCAGGAACTGCAGCTCGATCAGGTCGCCCAGCATCGTGTGGGTGCCGCCCCCCAGCAGACGGGAGATGGCAAAGGTGGATACGGCCGGGACGAACACCATGGTGATGCCCGACAAGATGCCGGGCAGGGACAGGGGGAAGATCACCTTGCGGAACACGCTGGCGGAGTTGGCCCCCAGGTCCTGGGCCGCCTCCAGCAGGGAGCGGTCCAGCTTGACGATCACCGAGTAGATGGGCAGGATCATGAAGGGCAGGTAGTTATACACCATGCCCAGCACCACCGCGCCCTGGGTGCGGATCATGCGGAAATACTCGATGTCCGTACCGAAGATGCTGTTGATCAGGTCGAACAGGCCTATGGCGTCAAAGAACTGGTTGAGCAGGCCGTTGTTCTCCAAAATGGCCATCCAGGAGTAGGTGCGCAGCAGGAAGTTCATCCACATGGGCAGCATGATGAGCACCGTGGCGATGCGCTGGAAGCCGGGGCCCTCCTTGGCCATCACATAGGAGATGGGATAGCCGATGAGCAGGCAGATGATGGTGGCGATGATGGCCAGCTGGAAGGAACGGGCGAAGATGGACACATAGGTGCCCATGCCGGCGAAGTTGGCCAGAGTGGGGTCGAAGGAGGCGGTGGTAAAGGCATAGATCACCACCACGATGATGGGGGCCACCACGAACAGGGCCATCCAGATCACATAGGGCAGGGCCAGGAGGGAGCGCTTACTCTTCATGGCTCTCCTCCTCCTCGGGGACGTAGTCCGCGTCGCCGATCTCGTCGTACTCCTCGGAGTAGGAGGAGTAGTCGCCGAACATGCCGGAATACTGGCTCTTTTTCATGACGTGGATGCCGTCCGGGTCGATCTTGATGCCGATGTTGCTGCCCACGGGGCAGAAATCGGTGGTCTGGATGAGCCACTTGAAGCCGTAGAAGTCCACGATGGTGTCGTAGTGTACTCCCTTGAAGGTGACGGAGGTGACAGTGCCCTTGAGCTGGCCGCTGCCCTCGTCCACGATGTCCACGTCCTCCGGCCGGATGACCACGTCCACCGGCTCGTCCTTGTCAAAGCCCTTGTCCAGGCACTGGAAACGCCGGTTGAAGATCTCCACCACCCCGTCGGCGCGCATGATGCCGTCGATGATGTTGGACTCGCCGATGAAGTCGGCCACAAAGGCGTTCTTGGGCTCGTTATAGATGTCCTCCGGGGTGCCGATCTGCTGGATGCGGCCGGAGTCCATGACTACGACGGTATCGGACATGGCCAGGGCCTCCTCCTGGTCATGGGTGACGTAGATGAAGGTGATGCCCATCTCCTGCTGGATGCGCTTGAGCTCGTTCTGCATATCCTTGCGCAGGCGCATGTCCAGGGCGCCCAGGGGCTCGTCCAGCAGCAGGACCTTGGGCCGGTTGACCAGGGCCCGGGCGATGGCCACCCGCTGCTGCTGGCCGCCGGACAGGGCGGAGATGGGGCGCTTTTCGAAGCCCTTGAGGTTGACCACCTCCAGCATCTCCATCACCCGGTCCCGGATCTCCCGCTTGGACAGCTTGACCTTCTTCGTCTGCTTCTTCCCGTCCACCTCGGTCTCCTGTGTCTTGGGGATGCGCAGGCCGAAGGCCACGTTCTCGAACACGTTCAGGTGTGGGAACAGGGCGTATTTCTGGAACACGGTGTTGACCGCCCGCTTATGGGGGGGAACATCATTGATCCTCACGCCGTCGAAAAAAACGTCCCCGGAGGTAGGCGACAAAAACCCTCCGATGATACGGAGCGTCGTGGTCTTGCCGCACCCACTGGGACCCAGCAGCGTGAGGAACTCTCGATCGTTGATATACAGGTCGATGTGGTCGAGCACCACGTCACCGTCATAAGACATGACGCAGTCCGACAGGCGGATCAGCTCTTTGGACATGTATCCTCCCCCATTTCTCTGCTCTTGCGCGGCACTGGCCCGAATGTCCCGGATCGGCGGATAGGGCGCGCCCGGGTGACCTGTGTTTGTATGGCCCAACTGCCGTCAAAAACAGCCGTTTCTAAGTAATGTCAGCTCCCTCGATATAGTACCCGGCATGTGCCCTCCAGCGGACAGCCGGCCAAGCCGGCCCGGGGTTTCACGGATAGCGAGATACACTATATTATGCCCCGCCCCAAATGTCAATCATTTTTAGGAAAAATATTCAGGAATTTTGGGGAAGGAACATAGTAACAAAAAGTCCCGGCGGTCTGCGCTGGATTTATAGTGCAGATTACATTTGATATCTCAATAATCAAATTCATGTTCACCTATGGTGAATGTCTGGGTCAACGTTTCATTTTTGTACGGTTTGCGTATCTCAATCAGATTCAAAACGGTATAGCCGCGTTTTCGCAGAAATTGAATGATACGGTGATTGTTGGGGTGAACATAGTTGAAAACGGTATCGTCCCCATAAGAAGCGGCAATTTCTTCCGCCTTACCGAAAAGGGCAGAGGCGATACCTTTTCTGCGGTATTCCTCTTTGACAAAGATGGATTCCACCCACACAACCTCATTATCAATACGGCAGACCACATATCCTGCGTATCCACCATCCACAAGGGCTGCAAACACCGGAAATTTGGCAGAAAGGTATTCTTCCATTTCCTCTCGTCCTGCTTCCATGTTAGGTTTTGATGCGATCGCCTTATAGGAGCGCAACTCTACCCGAAACAGGGCGACCATTTCTGCAAGAGCATCATTTACTTGCTTGATCTCCAAGATCTCCATGAAAATCGTCCTCCTGTGGGGTGTAAAGATCCATAACGTCATAGAGTGAGGGACCGGACAGGTCACAGCGAGACATCCGGGAAATACTCGCTCACGAAGTCTACGTCCTTCACCGTCCACTCCCGGCCATTGAGGTGGTCGAGGCACCCGGCGTCGGTGGTGAATGTAAAGCGCAGCTTATAGGACCACAGGGCCTGGTAGGAGCGGCCGTACTGTTTGTTGTCCCGCTCCCGGCCGTACTTGCCGTCCCCCAGCAGAGGGTGTCCGGCGGCGGCGAACTGGGCCCGGATCTGGTGGGTGCGCCCGGTGATGAGGTCGCACTCCAAAAGAGACAGGCCGTTTCGCACGGCCAATGTTCTATATAAGGTAAGAGCGGTCTTGCCCCCGGGCACCGGCCGGTCATAGACCTTCACCTGGGCCTTGTCCTCATCCTTTAGGAGAAAGCCCTTCAGCTCCCCATTTGGCGGATCCATTTTCCCCCGGACCACGCACAGGTAGAGCTTGGTCAGCTCCCGGTCCCGGATCTTCTGGTTCATCACCCGCAGGGTCTCGGCGTTCTTGGCCGCGATGACGATGCCGCCGGTGTTCCGGTCGATGCGGTTGCACAGGGCGGGGGCGAAGGAGTTCTCCCAGTAGGGAGACCACTCCTTCTTCTGATAGAGATAGGCCTGGATATGGGTGATGAGGGTGTTCACCCGCTCCTGGTCGTCGGGGTGGACCATCATGCCGGGGCGCTTGTTGAGCAGCATCAGGTCATCATCCTCGTAGACGATGTCCAGCTGGGGCTTGAACACGGAGAGAAAGGCATTTTCCCGGGTGGGGGTCTCAAAAAACTCGTCGTTGATGTATAATTGGAGCACATCCCCCACCGCCAGGCGCACGTCCCGCCTGGAGCCCTTGCCGTTGACCTTCACCCGCTTCAGGCGGATGTACTTCTGGGCCAGTGGGGCGGGGAGCAGGGGGAGGGCTTTGGCAGCCAGGGGTCCCGCCGGCTCCCGGGGGCCTTTTTTTCCATGGGAAAATTCTTTCAGCCTGG
>JAHZFC010000132.1:0-588 GCA_019421525.1 Clostridiales bacterium | reverse complement strand
CGTTTAGTATAATATCATCCGTGCCATTATGAGAGGTGTGCTTATGAAGCTGGATCTGCGGCAGATCGCCCGGCAGCCGGGCGCCGTCCTTCCCTTTTCCTTTGAGCTGGACCTGTCCGGCTTTGAGTGGAACGGGGGCCGGCCGGTGGCCGCGCCCGTCCATGTGGAGGGCGTGGTGCGGAATATGGCGGGAGCGCTGCTGTTGACGGCAACCCTCACCGGGGAGCTGTCCCTGGTGTGCGACCGCTGCACAAGACCATTTTCCAGGACCAAGACCGTGGAGTATGAGACGCTCCTGGCCGAGGAGCTGGAAAACGGGGAGAGCGATGACATCGTGCTCCTGGATCCGGACGGCCAGCTGGAGCTGGACGAGCTGCTGGGAGATGTCTTTATCCTCGATTTGGACACAAAGAACCTCTGCTCTGAGGATTGCAAGGGCCTTTGCCCCGGCTGCGGCGCGGACCTGAATGTGGAGCCCTGCCGCTGCAAGAAGGAGATCGATCCCCGGCTGGCCAAGCTGGCCCAGCTGTTAGAGCAGGATGACTGATGGAATGTTATGTCTTCGGACATGGACCGACAAGGAGGTGG
>JAHZFC010000131.1:609-5933 GCA_019421525.1 Clostridiales bacterium | reverse complement strand
ACCGACGAGGAGTGCATCCAGGCCGCCAAGACCGCCCACGCCGACAGCTTCATCCGCCGCCTGCCCGACGGCTATCAGACTATGGTCACCGGGGACGGGGCCAACCTCAGCCAGGGCCAGCGCCAGCTGCTGGCCATCGCCCGGGCCGCCGTCAAGGACCCGCCGGTGATGATCCTGGACGAGGCCACCTCCTCCATCGACACCCGGACCGAGCAGCACATCCAGCAGGGCATGGACGCCCTGATGGAAGGGCGCACGGTGTTCGTCATCGCCCACCGGCTGAGCACGGTGCGCAACTCCGACTGCATCGTGGTCATCGAGCACGGCCAGATCATGGAAAAGGGCAGCCACGCCGAGCTGCTGGAGGAAAAGGGCCGCTACTATCAGCTGTACACCGGCCAGTTCGAGCTGGACTAGATCCGATCCTCCAAAATATGCAGAAGGCCCCCGGGACCGTCTGGTCCCGGGGGCCTTACCTTTGAAAAGAGCGGGGGATTGTCTTGGGCGCAGTTCGCCATTCTGAACTGCGCCCAAGTGATCTATATGTCGAATAAGGATCAGTACGGCTATTGGCATGGCGCTGACTGTCGGCTTATCCGCGGCATCCGCCGCGGCATCATCCAGCGCATAGCCGGGACGCATCGCGTTCCAAACTGATTTGTTCCTTGTGAGGATAATATACCACGGCAGTCCGCGATAGTGTTGAAGAAATTGTCAACGACCTATGAAGGATCTGTGAATATTGGCTGAGATCGCCGTCCAGATACGGTCTGCCCACATCTCCGCCCATCGGCGGCCGGCATGGATCTCTCAGCGCGCGCCTTCGCCCAGCGCAGTTCCACCCCAATGGGGACTTGCGGCCTGTTGCATCGGGCATCCCCCTTTCGCCCGCCACGGCCCTATGCTGCAATGATGAAAATTTTTCCTCTTGCAATTCTTGCCGCCCGGTGATATGATAAGTCGAAATGTGGAAGGAGGGGAACGCCATGCCCGCGCAGCTGTCCAGTGGTTTCTTGCTCACCAGGCATTCTTTTCCCCTTTTTCCCGGCCGGAGCAGGACGATCGCCATTGATGGTGGTCGTCTCTTTTTTGCCCGGGCCAAATGAGAGAAAGGGAGAGAGAATATGAACAGCCAAGAACCCATCCGCGACGCGCGGAAGCTGGGCACGCCCAAGATGCTCCTGCTGGGGCTGCAGCACATGTTCGCCATGTTCGGCGCCACCGTGCTGGTCCCCATCCTGGTCAACGCCTACGGCCTGCCCCTGAACATCCAGACCACTTTGTTTTTCGCCGGCTTCGGCACATTGTTCTTCCATGTGTGCACCAAGATGAAGGTGCCCGCCTTCCTGGGCTCCTCCTTCGCCTTCCTGGGCGGCTTTGAGGCGGTGGCCAACCTGTCCTCCGGCAAATACGCCGACATGGCCGCCTCGGAAAAGCTCCAGTACGCCTGCGGCGGCATCGTGGTGGCCGGCCTGCTGTACGTCATCCTGGCAGCCGTCATCAAGGCCGTGGGCGTGCGCAAGGTCATGCGCTTCCTGCCCCCGGTGGTCACCGGCCCCATCATCATCCTCATCGGCCTGAACCTGGCCCCCTCCGCCGTCGATAACGCCAAGACCTGCTGGTGGCTGGCCCTGGTGGCCATGGCCATCATCATCGTGGCCAACATCTGGGGCCGCGGCATGATCAAGATCATCCCCATCCTGCTGGGCGTGGTGGGCGCGTACATCGTGGCCGTCATCGCCAACGCCCTGGGCGCCACCGCCCTGGATTTCAGCGGCGAAGTGGTCACAACAGTGCCCCTGATGGACTTCTCCGGCCTGGCCGGGACGAACATCCTGGGCCTCCAGCCCTTCTTCACCGACTTCGGCGGCTCGGTGGCCAAGTTTGACCTGACCTCCATCCTGGTCATGGCCCCCATCGCCATCGCCTCCATGATGGAGCACATCGGCGATATGTCCGCCATTCCCGCCACCGTAGGCAAGAACTTCATCGAGGACCCCGGCCTGCACCGCACCCTCATCGGCGACGGCATCGCCACCTCCCTGGCCGGCCTGTTCGGCGGCCCGGCCAACACCACCTACGGTGAGAACACCGGCGTGCTGGTGCTCACCCGGGTGTACGACCCCCGGGTCATCCGGCTGGCCGCCATCTACGCGCTGGTCCTGTCCTTCTCCCCCTTCTTCGCTGAGGTGGTCCACTCCATCCCCTCTGCCATCATCGGCGGCGTCAGCTTCATCCTCTACGGCATGATCTCCGCCATCGGCGTGCGCAACGTGGTGGAAAACCAGGTGGACTTCACCAACAGCCGCAACCTCATCATCGCCGCCGTCATCCTGGTGTGCGGCCTGGGCTTCTCCGGCGGGCTGACCTTCACCATCGGCTCGGCCCACATCACCCTGACCTCCCTGGCCATCGCCGCCATCGCCGGCATCGCCCTCAATGCCATCCTGCCAGGTAAGGACTATGAGTTCGGCGTCAACCCCGAGGGGGATAAGAACCAGGGCATCGCCATCGATCCCGCCGGGGACAAGAACCAGAGCTCTGATGAGGAGGATTAAGCCGCCCCATCCCCATCATCCGTCCCTGACCTTCTGATCGCAGCTGTCCGCCGGGGCAGACGGGAAGTTCCCGTCTGCCCCGGCTTTTTATTTCTTCGACAGGGGCCGCCCCGGGGGATGCCGCATAGGATGGCGTGGGGCGAAGCCCCAGAAGGAGGGACCCATATGGGTGTGACCAATTCCAATAAGACCATCACCCCTGACCAAATATCCTGCGACGGCTCCCTGCTGGTCACCTTATCGCTGACCGCGGCGCCGGACCTCATCACCGATCCCACTGACATCGTCCTGACCCTGGACCGCTCCAACAGCATGCGGGGCGTCCCCCTGGCCAATATGAAGGAGGGCGCCAAGACCTTCATCGACATCATCGCCGAGGCCACCGACGGCTCCGGCGGCCAGATCGGCTCGGGCAGCCGCATCGGCATCGTCAGCTTTGCCAGCACCGCCGCCGCGGACACCCAGCTCATCACCGACGTGGACACCCTGAAGTCCGCCGTGGACGCCCTCACCGCCGGGGGCAACACCAACCACGCCGACGCCTTCACCAAGGCCAACGCGCTCTTCGACCCCGCCTCCACCAACGCCAAGGTCATCGTCATGTTCACCGACGGCAACACCACCGCCGGCGACCCGCCCGCCCCTGTGGCGGAGGCGGCCAAGGCCCAGGGGGTCATCATCTACTGCATCGGCCTGGTGGGCACCAACGGGGTGGACGTGGACGCGCTGAACCAGTGGGCGTCCGACCCCGACAGCGCCCACGTGGCCGTCACCCCGGACGCGGCCGACCTGGAGGAGCTGTTCGCCGAGCTGGCCCGGAACCTGTCCAAGCCCGGGGCCACCGACATCGTCATCGAGGACACGGTGACCGACGACTTTGTCATCACCGACATCACCGCCCCCACCAAGGGCGCTGCCGTATCCACCGGGGAGCGCTCCCTGCGCTGGTCCATCTCCCAGCTGGGGGTGAACGCCAGTGAGACGGCCCAGCTCCAGTTCACCGTCCGGCACACGGGGCAGACCTCCGGCTCCAAGCCGGTGGACCTGTCCATCACCTACTCCGACGCGGAAGGCAACGTGGTCAGCTTCCCCTCCCCCTCGGCCACGGTGGACTGCCCCACGCCCCCTGGTACCTGCCCCTGCCCGGACCCGGTGGACTTTTCCGCCTCCCGGTGCGACAGCCTGGTCACCGAGGACGCGGGCGACGTCTATCTGGATGCCCAGGGCCAGATCATAGAGCTGAGCGTCACGCTGAAAAACGTCTGCCCCGGCAGGCGGGTGGCCCTGGCCGCCGTCCTCACCGAGCTGGCCCAGGACGGCACAGAGTATCCCCGGGGGATGCAGACCCTGACCGTTCCCGCCCACACCGGCACCACCTGCCAGGATGTGTCCGTACCCTGCATCCGGTTCGTGGCCCCTGGGGACGCCGATGTATCTGCCGCCGCCGCCGGGTGCGGCCAGCGCCGGTTCCGGGCCCGCTTCCTGGCCCACTATATGGACACCGATATGCTGTGCTCCGCCGCCGACGTGACCCCCACCTGACCCGTCCCGCCCCGCCGCCCACCGGCGGCGGGTACATAGCGTGATCCCCACGGCCGCCAAAAAGGGCGGTCTTTTCTTTTTGTCCTGACGGACAAGCCCATGGACATCTCTTTGCCGTCTGCCTGTTGTTTTTCATGCCATACATAAATTTTGGCCAGAGGGGGCAAATTACCCCTGCTTATGAAAGGAGTGATGGTATGGTTCTGCCGCCCATCGAGATCCGCAGTGAGATCGGCCCCCTGAAGCGGGTGCTGCTCCACCGGCCGGGCCGGGAGCTGGAAAACCTGATGCCCGAGTATATCGAACGGCTGCTGTTCGACGACATCCCCTACCTGAAGATCGCCCAGGAGGAGCACGACGCCTTCTGCAACCTCCTCCGGCAGAACGGCGTGGAGGTGGTCTACCTCACCGACCTGGTGGCCGAGTCCCTGGCCGACCCGGCGGTGAAGGACCAGTTCCTCCGGGAGTATATCACCGAGGCGGGCGTCTGGGGGGAGAAGCGGGTGGGCATGATGCTGGACTACTTCAAGTCCATGTCCACCAAAAACATGGTGGAAAAAATGATGGAGGGGGTGCGCAAATCGGAGGTCCGGGGCTACGGGAAGAAGAACCTCACCGACTACCTGGACGACTACTATCCCTTTGTGCTGGACCCCATCCCCAACCTCTACTTCACCCGGGACCCCTTTGCCGCCATCGGCTCCGGGGTGTCCGTCCACCGCATGTCCACCGTCACCCGCAGCCGGGAGACCCTGTTCGCCAAGTATATCTTCCGGTATGACCCCCACTACAAGGGAGTGCCGGTGTACTACGACCGCCACGCCAGCGCCACGGTGGAGGGAGGCGACATCCTGGTGCTCAGCGACAAGGTGGTGGCCATCGGCATCTCCCAGCGCACCCAGCCCTGGGCCATCGAGCTGCTGGCCAAGGAACTGCTCACCCAGCCCACGGGGTTTGAAAAGGTACTGGCCATCGACATCCCCAAAAACCGGGCCTTCATGCACCTGGACACGGTGTTCACCATGGTGGACTACGACAAGTTCACCATGCACCCCAACATCACCGACGACCTGCGCCTGTTCGTGCTGGAAGCGGGCAGTGACGGCCACCTCTCCATCACCGAGGAGCACGGCAGCCTGGAGAACATCCTCAGGGAACACCTGCACCTGGACCATGTCACCCTTATCAAGTGCGGAGGCGGCTCGGTGATCGACGCGGCCCGGG
>JAHZFC010000131.1:0-599 GCA_019421525.1 Clostridiales bacterium | reverse complement strand
AACGACGGCTCCAACACCTTCTGCATCGCCCCGGGCAAGGTCATCGCGTACAGCCGGAACTATGTCACCAACCAGGCCATGCGGGACGCGGGGGTGGAGGTGCTCACCATCCCCAGCAGCGAGCTGTCCCGGGGCCGGGGCGGGCCCCGGTGCATGACCATGCCGCTGGTGCGCGCCCCCATTTGAGGCAAGGGCGGAGCCCTTGCAACCTCACGAGGCCCAACCGGGGCTCCGGCCTGGTCAGGTTTCGCCTGAGGCTGAGTTTCTTTTTGCTCGCCCAAAAAGAAACCAAAAACCATTTCTTTTGATAGCCACAGCAAGGGCGGAGCCCTTGCAACCTATTGAAACCGTCCCGGCCTCCGGCGGGGTACTTTCTGTTCGTGCAGAAAGTACCCAAAACCAAAGGCCGCGCCTTTGGGAACGTATTTTTCCCGACCCCATTTCTTTTGACAGCGCCAAAAGAAACGGGCAGCAAGGTTTCGCCTTGCGGCGACCTACTTTCTGTGCGAACAGAAAGTAGACAAAGAATCGCCGGGGGACAGCCGCGGCGGACTACGGCCACCAAGGGCGTGGCCTAGGTCCTTAGCGTCCTTTCCCCC
>JAHZFC010000130.1 GCA_019421525.1 Clostridiales bacterium | reverse complement strand
CGGGACATTGTTCGTCAGGCTCGGGCCCGGTGGCTCTCCCATCGGGCCCACTTGTTTTTCCAGGGAGATCTTGCTATAATCAGTTCTGCCGGGCTGGCCTTGGTGAGGTTTGCACGCCATGTCAGGCGGGTATCCTGACCATGGGAGAAGGGGGACAGGCTGTGGAGACGCCCATCTATCATCTGGATAAGGTCGTCCGGGCGAAGTCAGAGGATATGGAGGACTTCGACGGGCCGCTGGACCTGATCCTCCACCTGTTGAGCAAAAATAAGATCGAGATCCGGGACATCCAGATCTCCCTGCTGCTGGACCAGTATCTGGAGTGGATGGCCCGGCGGGAGGAGCTGGACATGGAGGTGGCCAGTGAGTTCGTCACCATGGCCGCCCACCTGGTGTATATCAAGACACGGATGCTCCTGTCCATCGACGACGAGGAGGCCATGAGCGAGATGGAACAGCTCATGGCGGCTCTGGAGGAGCACAAGTATCACGACAGCTATCTGCGCATCAAAGCGGCGGTGGAGCCGCTGGGCCGGCGGTATGAGTACGGCCGGGACTACATCACCAAGCTGCCCGAGCCGATCAGGAAGGACAAGACCTACCGCTATGTCCACGACAAGGGGGACCTGCTGGCGGCCCTGGGCTCTGTGCTGGACCGGGCGGAGGAGAAGCTGCCCCCGCCCGCCAGCGCCTTTGAGGGCATCGTGGGGCGGGAGCCCTACCCGGTGTCCGACAAGGCCAGGGACATCCTGGACCGGCTGGTCCAGTTCGGCGTCACCCGGTTCCGGGCCCTGTTCCGCACCAGCCGCAGCCGGTCGGAGGTGGTGGCCACCTTTCTGGCCATCCTGGAGCTGTGCAGGGCCAGCCGGATCCGGCTGGCGGGGACGGCGGAGGACTGTACCGTCACCTGTACCGGCGAGAAGCTGGACGAGGACTTTGAATTGACCGCGGATACCTATTGAGGAGGTGGCCTATGGAGCTGAAGGAACTGGAAGCGGCCATCGAGGGCATCCTGTTCGCCGCCGGGGACCCGGTGCCCGCCGAGCGCATCTGCGCGGCGCTGGAGCAGGACCGGGAGACGGTGGACGCCGTGTGTCAGCACCTGGCGGACGATTACAGCTATGAGCGCCGGGGCATCCGGCTGATCCGGCTGGAGGACAGCTGGCAGATGTGCTCCGCGCCGGAGCACGCCCCGGTCATCCGCAGGACGCTGGAGAGCCGCAAGCCCGCCCGCCTGTCCCAGCCCGCGCTGGAGGTGCTGGCCATCGTGGCCTATTTCCAGCCGGTGACCCGGGCCTATATCGAGCAGGTCCGCGGGGTGGACAGCTCCTACACTGTGGGGCTGCTGCTGGAGCGGGACCTGATCGAAGAGGCGGGGCGGCTGGCGGTGCCCGGCCGGCCCATCCAATACCGGACCACGGAGACCTTCCTGCGCTCCTTCGGCCTGTCGTCCCTGGAGGAACTGCCCGAGCTGCCCAGCGCCACCCAGGAGGGGGCGCAGATGACCATGGAGCTGGAGCAGGCCATCGAGAAGCTCCGGGGCCAGGATGACGAGCTGACCCCGGACACGCCGGAGGGAGAGCAGCCCTCAGCAGGGGGTGCGACACCGGAGGGGGAGGCGCCCCAGGAGGGCGAAGAATGACCGGCTGGCTGATCGCGTTGGCGGTGCTGGCAGTTCTGTGGCTGCTGGGCCGCATCCGGCTGGGGGTCCGCGCCAGATATGAGGAAGGAAAAGCGGAGGTGCGGCTTCTGATCGGCCCGGTGAAGATCGCTCTTTACCCACCCAAGGAGCGGGCAGAGAAAGCGGACCGGCCGGAGAAGGGAAAGAAAGAAACGAAAAAGCGGCAGAAAGCCGGAGAGGGCGCGAAAAAAACGGCCCATCCCATGCCCCCTGTGGGCCAGCTGCTGGAGCTGGCGGCCCAGGCCGCCGGAGCTCTGCGCCGGAAGATCCGCATCGACGAGCTGGTGGTCCACATCACCTGGGCAGACCCAAATCCGGCCCAGGCCGCCCTGGGGTTTGGCCGGGCCAACGGGGCCCTGGGGATGATCTGGCCGCTGATCGACCATAATTTCCATGTGAAAACACACGACCTGGGCGTGGCGGTGGACTTCCAGGGGGAAAAGCCCATCTTTTTCCTTAGCGCCGCGCTGACCATGACGGTGAGCCAGCTGCTGGCCTTTGGCCTGCGGTTCGGCGGAAAGCTATTGATGATCTGGAGCCGGGGCCGGAAGGCACCCGAGATGAAACAGGAGGCGTCAGCATGAACGAGAATAGTCACCCCATCAACGACCTGATGCAGACCACCATGGCCAAGATCCGGGAGATGGTGGATGCCAACACGGTGGTGGGCCAGCCCATCACCACCGATGACGGCGTCACCCTGATCCCGGTCTCCCGGCTGTCCTTCGGCTTCGCCTCCGGCGGATCCGACTTCGGGGGCAAGACGCAGCAGACCAGCAAGAATTTCGGCGGCGGCGCCGGCGCCGGTGTCAGCGTGGTGCCTGTGGCCTTCCTGGTGGTAAAGGACGGGCAGGTCAAGCTCATCCACATGGGGCCGCCCGCCGCGGACACGGCCAGCCGGGTGGTGGAGATGGTTCCGGAGATGTTCGACAAGATCACCGGCTACCTGGATAAAAAGGACCAGGATAAGAGCGATTTTTAAGGGAACACTACTCCCATCTGAATGTCGGATGGGAGTTGACCCTTTTTGCGTAGGATCGTTTCATGGCTGTGTGCGGCGGCGCTTTTGTCTATGGCCTGCATCCCTGTGGGGGCGGTATCCACCTCCGCCTCGTCGGCCATTTTGATGGACGCGGACAGCGGACGGGTGCTCTATGAGCAAAATGCAGACGAGCCCCGACTCATCGCCAGCGTCACCAAGCTGCTCACCGCCCTGGTGGCGGCGGAGCGGGGACCTGGGCTGGACGAGGTGGTGGAGGTCCGGGCCGAGTGGCTGTCCGGCGTGGAGGGCTCCTCCATCTATCTCCAGGCCGGGGAGAAGATCACCATGGAGGCGCTGCTCTACGGGCTGCTGCTGGAGTCGGGCAACGACGCTGCGGCGGCGGTGGCCTGCGCCTGCGCGGGCAGTGAGGCGGAGTTTGCCCAGTGGATGAACCAGAAGGCCCGGCAGCTGGGCATGTCCGGCTCCCACTTTACCAATGCCAGCGGGCTCAACGCGGACGGGCACTATTCCACTGCCCGGGACCTGGCCAAGCTGGCGGCAGCCTGCCTGGACAATGAGACCGTGTCCACCATCTGTGCCAGCGAGACGGCCACCTTCGGGACCCGGACCTTCACCAACCACAACCGCCTGCTCTCCCTGTATGACGGCTGCGTGGGCATGAAGACCGGCTACACCCAGCGGGCGGGGCGCACTCTGGTGTCTGCCGCCACCCGGGACGGGCAGACCCTGGTGGCCGTCACGCTGAATGATCCAGATGACTGGCAGGACCACATGGAGCTGCTGGACTACGGCTTTTCCGATTATCCGGCCAAGCAGCTGAGCCAGGAGGGGGAAGTGGTGGGCTGCGTCCCGGTGCAGGGCAGTCTGGTGCGCTTTGTGGAGGTGGCCGCGGCCGAGGACTTTTTCTACCCCCTGGCGGAGGGCGAGAGCGCCCAGGTCCGGGTGGAGCATGACGACCTGGTGGAGGCTCCGGTCCAGGCGGGCCAGACGGCGGGCCGGATGGTCTATCTGGTGGGGGAGGAAGAGGTGGGCTGGGTGGAGCTGTGCTATGTCCAGTCCGTGGCGCGGAACATCTTCCCGGAGACCACCTTGCTCCAGCGCATCCTGTCCGCGATCTTCGGCAAGACGGTGACGGTGGACGGCAGGGGCACAGGGCTGGTCTGAACAGCCGAAAGGGGGAAGCAGCATGGAGGAACGGCTGCAAAAGATCCTGTCGTCCGCCGGCGTGTGCTCCCGGCGGAAGGCGGAGGAGCTGTTGAAAGCCGGACGTGTCAAGGTAAATGGCCTCACAGCAAATGTGGGAGATAAGGCCGACCTGGAACGGGACCGGGTGGAGGTGGACGGCGTGGCGCTGTCCGCCCCCGCCGCCCATACATATCTCATGCTCCACAAGCCCCGTGGGTATGTGACCACCCTGTCCGCTGAGCGGGGGCGGCCCACGGCCGCCCAGCTGGTGGCGGACTGCCCGGCCCGGGTGTGGCCGGTGGGCCGGCTGGACATGGACTCGGAGGGGCTCCTTCTGTTCACTGACGACGGGGAGCTGACCCATGCGCTGACCCACCCCTCCCACCGGGTGGAGAAGGAGTATCAGGTCAGGGTGTCCGGAGATGTGGAGCGGGCTCTGCAGCTCCTGGCCCGTCCCATGATGGTGGAGGGAGAGACGATGGAGGCCGACCGGGTGGAACAGACCGGGGCGGACCGGCTGACCATCGTGATCCACCAGGGGAAAAACCGCCAGGTGCGCCGGATGTGCGCCGCTGCGGGGCTGACGGTGCTGCGTCTCAAGCGGGTGCGGGAGGGATCCCTGATCTTGGGAGATTTGCAGGCTGGCAAGTGGAGATCGCTCACAAATCAGGAGATTTCCCTCCTGAGATCGGGGATTATGCAAGATTAGCGGATAAAAACCTGCAAAAACGCTTGCAATTTTTCCTGGGAAAGGATATCATACTATCTGTTGGACCGGCAGTGCGGCCGGACACCCAGGTGGCTGCCCTCAGGGCAGACTGTGGAGCGTGAGGTTTTTTATGGGCAGAGATATCTTGGCGACGATCCGCAACAGCATGGGCGCCTTTTCCAAGGGGCAAAAGCTCATCGGACGGTTTATTTTAGAGAACTACGACAAGGCGGCGTTCATGACCGCCTCCAAGCTGGGCAAGACGGTGAACGTCAGCGAGTCCACCGTGGTGCGGTTTGCCGCGGAGCTGGGCTATGACGGATATCCCGCTATGCAGAAGGCCCTCCAGGAGATGATCCGGACCAAGCTGACGACCGTGCAGCGCATCGAGGTATCCAACGACCGCCTGGGGGACCAGGATGTGCTGACCAAGGTGGTGCAGTCGGACATCGAAAAACTGCGCATGTCCCTGGAGGAGCTGAGCCGTGAGGAATTCTCCGCTGTGGTGGACGCCATCGTCAGCGCCCGTCACATCTATATTTTAGGTGTGCGTTCCTCTGCGGCGCTGTCTGATTTCCTCACCTTCTATTTTAATCTCATCTTCGACAACATCAGGCAGGTACAGACCACTCTGGCCAGTGAGATGTTCGAGCAGATGCTCCGGGTGGGGAAGGAGGACGTGGTGATCGGCATCAGCTTCCCCCGGTATTCCACCCGGACGGCCCGGGCCATGGAGTTCGCCCGGGACCAGGGGGCCACGGTGGTGGCCATCACGGACAGCGAGATGTCCCCCCTGTATGATACCGCCAGATACCGGCTGCTGGCCAAGAGCGACATGGCCTCCTTCGTGGATTCCCTGGTGGCGCCCCTGTCCATCATCAACGCCCTCATCGTGGCGGTGGGGCGGAAGAAGGCGACGGAGGTCACTGAGACCTTCCAGCGGCTGGAGCAGATCTGGGACGAGTACAAGGTCTATGAAAAGGTAGAGTACGACGAACAAGAAGACCGTATGGGTGGGCCTGAGACAGCGTGCAGGCCGGCCTGCGAAAAAGAGATCTGATCCGGATCTCCCCTGGTCGGAGATCCGGATCGCTTTGTGGAGCGTGTTATGACAGAGCAAGAGCAGATCGTGGTGGCGGGGGCCGGCGCGGCGGGCATGATGGCCGCCATCACGGCTGCCCGGCAGGGGGCCAGAGTGGTGCTGGTGGAGCCCAATGAAAAGGTGGGGCGCAAACTGTATATCACCGGGAAGGGCCGCTGCAACGTGACCAACGACTGCGGCCTGGACCGTCTGCTGGCCAGCATCCCCCGGACCGGAAAATTCTTATACAGCGCCTTCAGCCGCTTTTCCCCCCAGGATACCATGGC
>JAHZFC010000129.1 GCA_019421525.1 Clostridiales bacterium | reverse complement strand
AATATGCTTTCATGTGTTCCGGCGGCAGGATCTTCATGTCCAGTTTCCTGGGCTTTGGGACGATACAGTCCTCACAGGGGTTGCGGGGGATGAGCCGCTCTTTCACCGCCCGGTCCAGAGCGCAGTGGAGCATCAGATGGACGCTGTGGACAGTAGTGGTGCTCAGCCCCTTGTTCTGATCCCTTCCGATGTGTATCCTTCCGTTTTCCAACAACTCCTTATAGAGTTTTTGCAGGTGCCGGGTGGTCAGTTTCGGCAGCTTGATGTTCCCGATGCGGGGGATGGTATAGGCTTCGATCATCAGTTCATAGCGGTCAGCTGTGGCAGTGCGGACATTGGGCTTGGCGTAGAGCTCATACCAGGTGCGCAGCCAGGTCATGCGTCCTGCGCCCGGCCGGCCGGAACGGTCCTGCTCGGCCTTGGGGCGCTTCGTGGAAGATGCGCCGTGACGCCATGCGGAGCTGGGGGCTGCCGATTGACAGGCGGGAAAAGATAGGATAAAATATCTTCCATATGCGGGGATGCCGGAGGACACCGCGATCGCAGGGGCCAGCGGCCGCCCGGATCGCCCTCCGGCGGGTCCGCGCACGAAGGGAAGCGAGCAGGTATGGCGAAGGAAAAGAAGCCCCGGCGGGAATTCAAGCCCCAGTCCCACGCCGCGGTCTATGGGGTGGCGATCATTTATCTGGGCTATCTCTTGGTCAGGCTGATCGCGGCGGCCGTCACAGGGGGGGCAGATGCGCCCAGACCCCTTCACCTGGTGCTGGGCATCGTGGTGCTGGGGGGCGGCATCGGACTGCTGGGCTACATGATCTGGCGCATGACC
The DNA here is from genome assembly GCA_019421525.1 of Clostridiales bacterium. Classification (GTDB taxonomy): domain Bacteria; phylum Bacillota; class Clostridia; order Oscillospirales; family Oscillospiraceae; genus Enterenecus. The sequence continues at coordinate 5,101 of JAHZFC010000129.1, read as the reverse complement.
CATCTGAGCCCTCCCGGCGATGAGAAGGGCCCCTCCCCGGACCCGGATGATGGGGCGGGAGCAGAGATCGAGGAGAAAGAGAGCTGAGCCGTTGCCCGGCGGATGCGCGTCAAGCAGGACGCGCATCCGCCGGTATCTTTATGCCCCACGGCGGGCTGGACAGGCTTCGACCTTTTGCTTGTGCAAAACAGATATAATCGCCGATTTTTTTATATAATTATATTGCGTTTTGCCCCGGAGCTGTGCTATAATACACCCGTATCAGGGGACACCTGATCGTACAATCTCTAAGGAGGATAAAGCAAATGAACAAGAAGATCCTGTCTCTGCTGCTGGCTGGCGCCATGGTGTTTGGCCTGGCCGCGTGCAGCAATGACGCACAGCAGGACACCGAGAGCCCCGCCGGCAACAGCCAGGCCGTCTCCGAAGCCCCTGCGAGCAGCGCCCCCGAGGCCGGCGAGGCCAACGTGGCCGTGTTCTACTACAACTACTCTGACGCCTTCATCGCCAGCGTCCGCGCCGAGCTGGACGCCGTCCTGGACTCCGCCGGCATCACCTATCAGGACTATGACTCCAACGGCAGCCAGGCCACCCAGAACGAGTACATCTCCACCGCCCTTTCCAACGGCGCCAACATCCTGCTGGTGAACCTGGTGGACACCGGCTCCATGGACGCGGCCAACGCCATCATCGAGCAGGCTGCCGCCGTGGGCGCCCAGGTCGTCTTCTTCAACCGCGCGGTGGAGGCCGACGGCCAGGAGGGCACCGTCCTCAACGCCCATGAGAACGTGGCCTTTGTGGGCACCGACGCCCCCGAGGCCGGCCACCTGCAGGGCCAGATGATCGGCGAGTACCTGACCGAGAACTTCGACGCCGTGGACCTCAACGGCGACGGCAAGATCAGCTACGCCATGTTCATGGGCCAGGTGGGCAACGTGGAGGCCATCTACCGCACCCAGTACAGCGTGGAGGATGCCAACGCCCTGCTGGCTGAGAACGGCCACGGCACCGCCGACGACCCCGCCCTGGTGTATTTCGATGCCAGCAACACCGATATGTACCAGGCCGACCAGGCGGGCAACTGGTCCGCTCAGGCCGCCATGGAGTACATGCAGACCAACCTGTCCCAGTACAACGAGGCCAACGGCAACATGATCGAGGTGGTCATCTGCAACAACGATAACATGGCTGAGGGCGCCATCTCCGCTCTCCAGGCCGCCGGCTACAACAACGGCGAAGGCACCACCACCATCCCCGTGTTCGGCGTGGACGCCACCGACTCCGCCAAGGCTCTGATCGCTGACGGCTACATGACCGGCACCGTGGAGCAGTCCGCCACCGGCATGGCCAACGCCCTGCTGGGCATGGTGCAGAACCTGTCCTCCGGCAGCAGCATGGATGACTCCGTGTCCGACGTGGTCGCTACCGACACCGAGCTGTACTCTGTCGCCACCGACATCCCCAACAAGCTGTATGTAGCCTATTCCGCCTACACCGGCTGATCTGGATGAAGCGTCAGACAATGCACGACACAATAAAAGAGGGCCGCCGTAAAGCGGCGGCTCTCTTTTTCTATCCTGAACTACGACAGTTGAGAAAGGAGGATCGCAGATGGAGCAGGATGTATTGCTGCAAATGACCGATATCTGCAAGAGCTTCCCCGGCGTCAAGGCGCTGGACCCTGTCTCCCTCACCGTACGGCGGGGCACTGTCCATGCGCTCATGGGAGAAAACGGCGCGGGCAAGTCTACGCTGATGAAGTGCCTGTTCGGCATCTATCGGAAGGATCAGGGCTCCATCCTCCTGGAGGGGAAAGAGATCGACTTCAAGAGCAGTAAGGAGGCCCTGGAGCACGGCGTGGCCATGGTGCACCAGGAGCTCAACCAGGCGCTCAAGCGCAATGTCATGGACAACCTGTGGCTGGGCCGCTATCCCAAGAGCGGCATCGCGGTCAGCGAGCGCAAGATGTATAAGGAGACCAAAAAGGTCTTTGAGGAACTGGATATCGATGTGGACCCGCACCAGACGATGTCTACTCTGCCGGTGTCTAAGCGGCAGATGGTAGAGATCGCCAAGGCGGTCTCCTACAATTCCAAGGTCATCGTGTTCGATGAGCCCACCTCGTCCCTCACCGAGGAAGAGGTGGAGCACCTGTTCCGCATCATCAACATGCTGCGGGACCGGGGATGCGGCATCATCTATATCTCCCACAAGATGGCGGAGATCCTGCGCATCTCCGACGATGTGACCATCATGCGGGACGGCCAGTGGGTGGACACCCGCCCCGCCGCCGAACTGGACATGCCCACCATCATCAAGCTCATGGTGGGCCGTGAACTGGGCAACCAGTTCCCCCCCAAGACCAACCATCCCGGCGAGGTGGCCCTGGAGGTGGAGAACCTCTCCGGCCAGTATTCCAGCCTGAGGGACGTGTCCTTTACTGCCCGGAAGGGCGAGATCCTGGGGCTGGCGGGCCTGGACGGCAGCGGACGCACCGAGGTGCTGGAGAACATCTTCGGCGTGGCCACCCGCCACAGCGGCACCATCAGGCTCAACGGCAAGACGGTGAAGAACAAGAGCTCCCGGCAGTCCATCAAGGCGGGCTTCGCCCTGCTGACTGAGGAGCGCCGGGCCACCGGCATCTTCGGCATCCGGAACATCCGGGACAACACCGTGATCTCCAGCCTGCCCAAGCATTTGATGGCCCATATCTGCCTGAATGAGAAGAGCATGCGCAAGGACACCCAGTGGTCCATCGACGCCATGCGGATCAAGACCCCCTCCCAGGTGACCAAGATCCGCTCCCTGTCCGGCGGCAACCAGCAGAAGGTCATCCTGGGCCGCTGGCTGCTCACAGACCCCAAGGTGCTGCTGCTGGACGAACCCACCCGCGGCATCGACGTGGGCGCTAAATACGAAATTTATCAGCTGATCATCGATCTCGCGGAAAAAGGCGCCACGGTGCTCATGGTCTCCTCCGAAATGCCGGAGCTGCTGGGCATCTGCGACCGCATCCTGGTCATGAGCGGCGGGCGCCTGGCCGGAGAAGTGGACGCCAGCACCACCACCCAGGAAGAGATCATGACCCTGGCTGCCAAATACGTCTGAGAGGGAGGCTGTAACCATGAGAAATCCTGTCACTGCGGTCAAGCAGACGGCGAAGCGGTACAAGACCCTGGATAAACGGGACAAGGTATCCTTTTGGGTGGATGGACTGCTCAACAACGCCATTTACATCATCCTGATCATTTTCCTGATCTATACGGCCACACAAAACTCCAATCTGGTCTCCGCGGGCGCGCTGGTCAACCTGGTGCAGCTGGTGGCGGCCAACCTGCCCATGGCCCTGGGCATCGGCGGCTGTATCGTGCTGACGGGCACCGACCTGTCCGCCGGCCGTGTGGTGGGCCTGACGGCCGCCATCTCCGCCTCCCTGCTGCAGACGGCCACCGCCGCCAACAAGTTCTTTGACAGCCTGGGCGAGCCCAATATCGGCATGGTGCTGCTGGTGCTGGTGATCGCCTTGGGCATCGGCGGCCTGGTGGGCCTGGTCAACGGCTTCTTCGTGGCCAAGTTCCAGCTCCACCCCTTCATCGTCACCCTGGCCACCCAGCTGATCGTCTACGGCGCCTGCCTGATGTACTATATGTCCAACGACAACAACGGCCAGCCCATCTCCGGCCTGTCCGATGCCTACCGGAACTTCGTCACCGGCTCTATCCTGCCCCGGTTCGGCACCAACAACAGCCTGAGCATCCCCAACTATGTGCTGTTCGCCGTGGTGGTGTTTATCATCATGTGGTTCATCTGGAACAAGACCACCTTCGGCAAGAACATGTTCGCCGTGGGCTCCAACCCGGAGGCGGCCAACGTGTCCGGCGTCAACGTGTTCTTTACCACCATGATGGTCCACACCCTGGCCGGCATCACCTACGGCTACGCCGGCTTCATCGAGGCCGCCCGTATCAACTCCAACGTGGCCAGCACCGGCTTGAACTATGAGTCCGACGCCATCGCGGCCTGCGTTATCGGCGGCGTCTCCTTCGTGGGCGGCACCGGCACCGTGGGCGGCGTGCTGCTGGGCGTGGTGCTGTTGCGTATCATCTTCGTGTGTCTGACCTACCTGTCCATCGACCAGAACCTGCAGTATATCATCAAGGGCGCCATCATCCTGCTGGCCTGCTCCATCGATATGCGCAAGTACCTGACCCGCAAGTAAGATGGCCCAGGACCCCAAGCGGCCGGAGGAGGGAGCCCCCTCCACCCGGCGGAGATATGGGCTGTTCGGCGTCTCCGCCTATCCCGCCAAGAGCGGGCTGGATGAGACGCAGCGCAAGAGCCTGGCCCGATGGGCCGGCGGCGTGGTGCTCCTTTTGACCGCCGCCGTGGTGCTGCTGCTGGTGTTCAGCTCAAGCTCTCCCGGCCTCACCGTCACCTTTGACAGCCAGGGCGGCAGCCAGGCTGAGCCCCAGCATGTCCAGTATGACGGCCTGGCAGAAGAGCCGGATCTGGTGGTGCGCCCCGGCTATGTCCTGGTTGGGTGGAGCACCGCCCCTGACGGCGCGCCCCTGTGGGACTTTTCCACAGATACGGTCACCGGTACGCTCACCCTCTATGCCATCTGGGCCCCCGAGGACGGGGGATAGACCAGAAGAAAGCCCCGGGACAGCCTGGGCGCCCATCAGGATGTCTATGGAACAAGGGACCGGCGGGATATGTGAAACGCATATCCCGCCGGTCCCTTTGCCGTGATGAGCCTGTTCCACCGTTGGCTGGCCCCGCCCCTTCCCGCAGGAGCCCGGTGCCGGAGCGGCTGCGGGCGCTGGCGGCCGGCCGTTCTCCAAAGGCGCAGGTCCCCGGTCCCGCAAACGTATGCGCGCCCGGGAGGGATCGCTCCCGGGCGCACAGTCAAAGCAGCATGGCAAGCGTCCCGGCCACGATGAGGACCAGTCCCCACCCGGACCGGGCAGTGAGCTTTTCCCGGAACACCAGGTAGGAAAAGGCCACGGTGACCAGGATGCTCAGCTTGTCGATGGGGACCACCACACTGGCCGGGCCGTCCTGGAGGGCCCGGTAGTAGCACAGCCAGGAGGCCCCGGTG